>JAEUVL010000489.1 GCA_016786965.1 Chitinophagaceae bacterium | reverse complement strand
AACATGTGGAATATGATCAGCGGAAAATATCAGACACCAAAGACAGAACAGCGCATTTTCATGTTTGTTGATCTTAATGCTTCCACCACCATTGCAGAAAAACTGGGTGATGAAAGATATCACCAGTTACTTAAAACTTTTTTTACCGATATCACTAACCCGATCATGGATAATAAGGGTGAAATATACCAGTATGTGGGTGATGAAGTGGTAATAGCCTGGAAATATGAAGACGGTCTACAACATACCCGCTGTATAGATTGCTTCTTCGACATGAAAAAAGAGATCCTCAAGCATAGTGACCACTATATGAAGAAATACGGGTTAGTACCCGGCTTTAAAGCCGGCATCCATTGTGGCTATGTCGTAGCCGGGGAAGTAGGCATTATTAAAAGAGATATTACTTTCTCCGGAGATGTATTGAACACCACCAGCCGCATCCAGGGGAAATGCAAAGAATTCAATGCAGAGATCATTGCCTCGGATGACCTTATCAACGCCTTGCCCCTTACCGGGAAGTACAGCACTCAATTCCTTGGTTCGATAAAATTGCGGGGTAAAGAAAAAGATGTAGAGCTGAGCACACTGGCACCGCTTTTAACCACTGGTACAACTAAATAGCCTGCTGCATTTCTACGCAGCATCAGCAGCAGGCCTTTACACCGATCCTGCCCTTCTGGTACTTTTCCCTCTTTCTTCTATCAGCTAATTGACTGATAACAGTCATTGCCTGACTTTCTGTTATGCTGAAATTTTGTACTCATGATATCACTGATCATCGTATTGGGAGTTCTTGTATTGCTGTTATGCTGGATACTGGTATCACCATTTGTAATAAAAGTGGATTCCCGGCTGCCTGCCGCTGAACTGCGATGGATAAGCATCGGGCATGTGCGTATATGGTATGACAATGAATGGTGGCTGAGTTTACGAATACTATTCTACTCCAGAACCCTCCGTTTTGCTGCCTTGAAAAGAAGAAATGACGAAAAAAGAAAGAAGGCGGTATTGAAAAACAAGAAACCGAAAAGAAGAATGGGTCTGACCCGTATAATTACAAAGATGGTGAGAGTGATAAAAACATTCAGGGTAACAGAATGGAAACTGGCCATTGATACCGGTGACCATACCCTCAATGCACGGCTTTATCCACTGAACTTTTTTCCGCACCTGTTCAAACATCTTGCTATCAATTTCAGAAATGAGAATTACCTGGTACTGACGATTAGGAACCGGCCCTGGAAAATGTTATATGCTTTTTTGAGATGAATTATTTTCTAACCTCTAAACCTTTATGTTATGGCATTCAATTTAGAAGAAACCGTAAAACAACTTACCGATTTTCTGAAAACAGAGGCTAAGACCGACACAGTAGTTGGTCAGTCATTTCAATTGGGTGAATTTACCTGTGTGCCCGTAATAAAATTTGGAATGGGCCTGGGCTATGGTGGTGGAGAAGGACATGGTGATGCGCTCGGCAAGGGAAAAGGTGAGGGAACCGGCGGTGGAGCTGGTGGCGGCATGGGAGTTGAACCTATAGGGTTTCTCACCACCCGCGGCGACCAGATATCCTTTATATCCACCCGCAGCAGCAAAGGCTTAAGCGCTGTATTTGAAAAAGTGCCTGACCTGCTGGAAAAAATGCTCGATAAGAAGAAGACAGAAAAAGCCGAAGCAATGGCGTAAGTTGTTTACCAAGCAACTGCTGCATGCAGCAGTTGCTTGGTAGTTAGATATATAAGCATTAACTATGGCAAAGAAAATAACAAGCTTAAACAAAGAATGGCACCTTGCACACCCTATGCCAAAAAATCCCACTGTGCAGCAACGGATCGATTGGCACCTTGAGCACAATAAGCATTGCAGATGCCACCCAGGCATTCCTGAAAAATTGAAAGAAGAGATGAAGAAGCTGAAAATCAAGATACCCCGCATACCAAATTAACCAGCATTAACAGTATATACCTGTACTTCCTTCACATGCTTGTCCACCAGGCGGTTTCTATCTGAAACAGACACATTGCACCTGAAAGCCCTGATTATTTTGTCCCAATACCATACATTCGTGGCAACAGTTCATTCATCTTTATATATAAA
Organism: Chitinophagaceae bacterium; assembly: GCA_016786965.1. Classification (GTDB taxonomy): domain Bacteria; phylum Bacteroidota; class Bacteroidia; order Chitinophagales; family Chitinophagaceae; genus JJ008. Next base: position 2,889 of record JAEUVL010000489.1, on the reverse strand, counting down.
ACAACTGCCATTGAAAAAGAGAACAGACTATATTTCCTGGGATGAGTACTTTATGGGAGTGGCATTACTCTCTGCCAAACGCAGCAAAGATCCCAGCACACAGGTAGGCGCCTGCATTGTAAGCGAAAAGAATAAAATAGTAGGTGCGGGATACAACGGGTTACCTATCGGCTGCGATGATGATGATTTCCCCTGGGAAAAGAATGGAGATTTTCTTGATACAAAATATCCCTATGTATGCCATGCAGAACTGAATGCAATTTTAAATAATATTGGTATGGACCTCCGGGGTTGCAAGATCTACACGGCGCTTTTTCCCTGCAATGAATGTTCCAAGGCTATTATACAATCCGGTATTTCAGAGGTGATCTACCTGTCTGATAAATATGAAGGCAATGATATCTTCAAAGCTTCTAAGTTCATGCTGGATAAGGCCGGAATAAAATACCGGAAAGTAACCACCCGTATCGGCGAGCTAACGCTATCCTATAAAGAAGGAGATGTATAATGATACATCTCCTCTTATCTAACCCCAATTGTCTCGCATGATTAAAATTGCTGTAGCAAAGCACCATAATTACCGGTGCTTTTTTGTTGTGCGGCAAAGTTGATCCGGCTTATATTGTCAAAATTTTCAACCGCAGCCGTAAAGAGTGAAAGATTCACACTCTGATCAAATGATAAGTTTACCTGAGCTTCCGTTCCATCTTTATAAGTGATTCTTGCTGATACATTAAAGTCCGTATAGGTCCAAAACGAGGTTGTTTTGCCGATCGTCACTTTGCAGCCACACATCATGGCCACAAATACCGAGATGGTATCAGGCGGAACCAGTGTATTGGTATTGGGCGTTAGTAGCAGCCCCGGCACCACCACTGTCACTTTATAGTTCACCTGTTGCGGATTTAGCAGTACAGGAACATTCAGTACAATAGCTTTTCCCGACGGGGTCGGTATATCCACTGTAAGAGTAGCTGTTTCGTTGACATTGGGCAAAAAGACAGATGTTTTACCAACTACCGTATTCGTATCCGGAGTTAAATAATTAACAGCGGGGCTTCCGCTACCCGATTCCGGCATAGTAAGTATTGGCAGGAAAGAAGTGCTGCCATTCGTAAAGGCAGAAGATATAACACCATCATCTGTTACATTAGGTGTCACTAAGTATTCAACAGGAACTGTTCCCATTGAATACTGTAGTGACAACCGTATCCCGGAATTATCAAAAGCATTGGGGCCCAGGAATTTTCCTCCAAGTGCCTGCAGGTATATATAAATAGGAACAGGTGCTTTCATACTAGTGCTTGTGTGTTAAATTTATTTTGAAGATGTTTTACAATTATTTGAATCAACCGGTGGATAGCCTAACGTAAAACTCAGGTTAGCATTCAATTTATCAAAGCTGCCCGTTGCAAACCCATGGCAGTTCATACAACTACCGCCGCCTGTCTTTGTATTTACGATCTGTAAATAAGATTCCATCGATGTGTTCGCTTGTGCCACGGGTATTCCATAGATGTTACCCAGACCGCGGCTGTCTTCCGCATTCAGCCACTGGCTGCCTATAAGGCGGTAATATTGCCATACACTACCTGCCTGCTGCAATTTATTTCGCCATAATGTGGAAATGGAATCCGTTGACTTTTCTACCGGGTTGATCCTTCCTATTTGTGAACCATATCCCCCGTTGGCATATTGCCGTCCATATTGCCTGGAAGTACCTTGTGCTACCGACCATAAAAAATTATTGCCCGGAGCAGAAGGCGCCGTATTCAGCTTACATCCTGTGCAGCCAGGATTATAAAATGAAAAAACGGTCGCTTCTGTCGGGCATTTACCATTAGGGCATTCCGGGGAATTATCAATTTGTTCAAATGAACTCCATATCCAGTCTCCGCCCTTATTCGATACATTACGTACCAGGTGCATACCTACCAGCCCCACAGTTACAGTGTCGCGGATAGGCACTTTGGTCACCACGTTTTGCGCAGGTACTACAACAATTGCTTTTCGGGTAAAAAAACGACTGGGATTATCCACCCCGGGCACCAATACCCGCCAGGCAGTTTTTATTTCTATGGCCCCTACAGAATCGGTTTTATAACTTCCTGATGGAAATTGCACATGGGTACTTACGCTGTCGTAAAATCTTTTTTGCCCGCACCAGGTAGTCAGGCCATGCTTTTTAATATAATCTGCATGGGTTTGATTAAGGCGTATCTCATACAACGTAAAATTCAGATTCCGGTCTATCAGTGGTTTATCAGATCCGGGTTCCAGGTCATCTATGTTTCCATCAAACTGGTGAGGCCCGGCTTTGGTATTTTGTCCGAGCAACATATATTCAGTCCCGTTACGGGCAGCCCCGTCAAACACTTCAGGCAGGGTAAAATAAGATTCCCACACCCTTGGTGCATTCGGCTGCTCGTTTATGGGAATTTTCAATGGATTGCCGCTGGCATCAGCCGGCCAGTTAATGGCCACAAAACTTTGCCAGGAGAACCAGTCGAAAGCGTTCTGGCAGGCCGGCTGAAAAGTAGAATAGCCAGCTTGTTTCTGAAAAAAGTCAACATCTCTTGGCATGTAGCTGCACAACTCGCCCTTCACACAGATCGCCTCCGCACACCAACCGCAACGGCCATCAATGAAAGATGTACAAAGACTGGTGGTATCTTTGGAATTGCGACAATCACAGTCACCTGTAGCTCCATCCGTTCCTTTCTTACCGGGGCAGCCAAGCAGAACAATAATGCCTGCAAAAAAAGCCACTATAAGTATCTTTTTCATATTGTTGGTTTTTGGTTGGTGCCATCAGACACCTCTACAATGCACCGCAATATACCCGCCCCTGCAAAGCAAGTCAATACCAAAAACAGGTTATTTTTAAGG
>JAEUVL010000488.1 GCA_016786965.1 Chitinophagaceae bacterium | reverse complement strand
TGCATATTGTGGACCGCTATTTGAAAACAGTCGAATCATTTGGTGTAAAGAATGACGGAGCAGGATTAGATTATTTTATCAGCAAAGAAGAAGAAACAACATTGAAGGATATTCCGGCTTCACATCATGCAGGATATATTGCCTGTGTGATCGGTGCGGCACATGGCACCAAGCAATGGCCCGTACATAAGTGGAAGGATTTCTGTACTACAATGAACCACCCCGTTATTTTACTCGGCGGCCCGGAAGATAGGGTGAGAGGGGATGAGATAGCAGCCGTGGACACGATCAAAGTATATAATGCCTGCGGCAAATTCAAATTGAATGAGAGCGCCGACCTGGTACGTAAGGCCAAAATAGTGATCACTAACGATACCGGGCTGATGCACATTGCGGCCGCTTTCAAAAAGCAGATCATCTCTTTGTGGGGTAATACTGTTCCCGCATTTGGTATGACACCCTATTATGGCTATGCACCAGTATCAGATGTAATAATGCAGGTAAAAAAACTCTGGTGCCGCCCCTGTTCCAAAATAGGATACAATAAATGCCCGCTCGGACATTTTAAGTGCATGGAGAAAATTGACAGCAACGAAGTGCTGGAAAGAGCCAGGCAAAGATTATAACAGCCAGTGCAGTTATATCCTTACCTGTCTCCTGGTTGATAGCTGTTCTTTTAGCTGTTTCAATTTTTAAAAGAAGAAAATTGCTAAGAGAGCAAACACGATCAAAAAGCCGGAAATGACCATGGCTGTCTGCACGTCTTCATTCTGCAAATGGAGTTTAATTTTTTTCATAACCTGATTTTTAGTTTTCAAAATTTGTGATCAGGTTTTCAAGGAAGCTGGTAAGCGGGTATTCAGAAAGGATAGGAGGAATATATCTGAGTATTGCACAAAGGTAAAATCAATTTCCTTTTTACAAAGTGAATCAGAATTAATTTTAAAAAATAGTGCGCCTTCCTATCGGAAAACTACGATGTTTGTTATTGCTATAGTATTCTTACGAATTAAAAATCATAATCAATGCCGGTCGCAAAGGTATAAGTAGTGCGGGGTGCTGTGCCGGCAGGAAAACGGTCGTGCAGGTAATGCCATCTTACTGAGAGGCTGAAATGCTCAGTGGCTTTTACTTTGAGGGCCACCTGGTTTAATAGCCGGTAGTCACTTATCTTTTTAAAGAGCGGCTGAAAGAAACTGGTGCTGATGATCTCAATATTATCCCTGGGTGTGTAAGTGAACGAAACATAACTGCTGCTGCGCAGATCATTGTGGTTAACAGCAGGAGTTGTTCTTTCTTTTTCACTTTCAAACATAAAGAGAGTGGCGGCATACAACCGGAAGACTTTATTCTTGATAAGCTTGAATCTTGGGCCGGTTCCCACCAGCACCCTTGAATCTATTTGTGTAATAATATTGTTTTGAAACTGGCCAAACACTTCCCAGCGCAGCCAATCATTTACTTTCCTGTTGTAGCGAAGATGTGCAAAGCCATTAGAGATAAAGCGGCTGTCACCGGCCTTTAAAAATCCATAATTGCCCAGTATAAGCCATAGGCCCTTATCATTGCTGGTCTTATATTGTAAATGTGCGGCCAGGTCAGCGCCAAATATTTTTTGGGTATTCTGTGTTAGGTTCACGGCAGCACCTGCGCCACCCATCCAGCCTACCGTATCAGATTGCATTCGGGCACTTTCTATATTTACGATCTGGGCAGAAACAAACGGGCATTGGCATAGTAGTAATAAGAGTATGCCAGTGAGTAGTGGTTTTTTCATGCAGTGTTGGGTTAAATAAAATTGGCCTGGAACAAAACAGGGAATTGCTTTTTAAGTTTGTCCTGTTTTCGATGATCAAGATTGTCGAATGTTTTCCTGTATTTCTGCAGGCTTACCTGCGTCAGTGCTTTTTTCTGTGCATCCTGTATTTCTTTAATAATAACATCTGTCACCATATCCGGTACATCAGCACTTGTTTTTTTCACCACCACCAGGTCGTGCATCTTTCCGGTTCCTAAATAGCTTTTGAAGAAACGCTCCTGTACATAGCGGGCGAGGTTATCGGCATTCAC
>JAEUVL010000462.1 GCA_016786965.1 Chitinophagaceae bacterium | reverse complement strand
CCGCCTGCTGAATTATTAATAATAACGATTGCTTATGTCAACTGCTTACACCGGCGTAAAACCCCGCCTTTCATTCTGGCAAATATGGAATATGTGTTTTGGTTTCTTCGGTATCCAGTTTGGCTGGAGCCTGCAGATGGGAAACATGAGTGCCATCTACGAATTTCTCGGTGCCAAGCCAGAAGCTATACCCGGTCTTTGGCTGGCTGCACCCATGACAGGACTTCTCGTTCAACCTATCATCGGCTACCTGAGTGACAGGACCTGGCATCCGCGCCTGGGAAGAAGAAGACCTTATTTCTTAGTAGGTGCCATCTTAAGTTCTCTTGCCTTGTTCATCATGCCCAATTCATCAGCCGTATGGATGGCCGCCGGTACTTTATGGGTGCTCGATTCCTGTATCAATATTAGTATGGAGCCATTCAGGGCATTTGTAGCAGATAACCTGGATGAGAAGCAACGGTCTTATGGCTATGCGATGCAGAGCATGTTCATTGGTGCGGCTTCCTTTATTGCACTCTTTCTGCCCCGTTTATTGGTGGATTGGTTTGGCATATCAAGAGAAAAAGGAGAAGGTGGTATTCCTCAAAATATCATGTGGTCGTTCTATATCGGTGCCATAGTGTTCCTGGGGGCAGTGCTCGTAACTGTATTCCGCAGTAAGGAATATCCACCCTCGGATCCCAACTGGAAAGAAGCATTAAAGAAAGAAAGCAGCGGCAATATCTTTTCTGAAATATTCTCCGCCATCCGCAACATGCCCACGCAAATGAAAAGGCTGGCCGTAGTACAGTTTCTTACCTGGCCCGGCTTGTTCCTCATGTGGTTCTTTTATGGCACCGGTGTGGCAACGAATATATTTGGAGGCGATGCCGAATCCAATAGCGAAGTATTTACTAAAGGACTGGAGCATGCCAACAATACATCAGCCGTTTTAAACCTCGTCACTTTTGCTTTCTCTTTCACCATTCCTTTCTGGGTGGGAAAAATGGGAAAGAAAATGACCCATACCGCCTGCCTGCTGCTCGGCGGTCTCGGACTGATCTCTGTCAATTTCATCCATGAACCCTGGATGCTCTACATCTCCATGAGCATGGTGGGCATAGCCTGGGCGTCCATTCTTTCCATGCCTTACTCTATGCTCTCCGGCGTTATTCCGCAGGAGAAGATGGGTATTTACATGGGCATATTTAATTTCTTTATCGTACTGCCGGAAATAATCGCCTCCCTGTTCTTTGGAAAAATATTTGAGAACTACCTCAACAGCGACAGGCTGCTGGCAGTACTTGTAGGCGGTGTATTGCTTTGCGCTGCCGGTATCATTTGTGCACTGATCGTAAAAGAATCTAAGACATCAAAATAAATACAATGAAAAGGAACATCCTTGTAATCACTGCGATCTTTTTTGCGGTGAATTGTTTTGCCATTGATTATTTCAATACCTATCCCACCCATTGGTGGACAGGTATGAAGAACAATAAACTGCAACTGATGATGCATGGGCAAAGCATCAGCCAGTTTACCAAAGTAACTATTAACTATCCCGGGGTAAAAGTGGAAAAGATAAGCCGGGTGGAGGGGAAGAACTACCTGTTTGTAGATATAACCATTGCCCCCACCACCAAACCCGGACGCTTCACCATCAAATTGACCGGTGGCGGTTTACCAGCCGAAGATGTGGGCTATGAACTAAAAGCCCGCCATAAAGAAAATGGCAAGACCCGTGCAGTGGGTGTAAGCGCCAAAGATTTTATTTACCTGATGATACCCGACCGTTTTTCCAACGGTGATCCTTCCAATGATATCATACCCGGCTATCGTGACCAGACCAGCAACCGCAACGATAAATTCTCCCGCCACGGAGGTGATTTTAAAGGAATCCTCAACCACCTGGATTATTTTAATCAACTGGGCGTAACCACTCTCTGGCTTACCCCCGTTATCGAGAACGACCAACCACTGATGTCTGAATGGGGAAACAATGTCGCCGGCTATCATGGCTATTGGTTCACCGATCACTACAGCATAGATAAACGGCTCGGAGGCAATGAAGGTTATAAAGAGTTTTGCAATACACTCCACAAGCAAGGCATGAAAGTGATACAGGATGCTGTATATAACCATGTGGGCAACCAGCATTGGTTTGTGCTGGACCCGCCGATGAAAGACTGGTTCAATACCTCACAGGGAGATAAAGCCCCTAACCACCGCGAAGAAGTATTTTATGATCCTTATGCATCGCAACTGGAAAAAACACAAATGCTGGATGGCTGGTTTGTAACACACCTGCCCGACCTGAACCAGCGGAATCCCTTTGTGGCCAACTTCCTGATACAACATGCTATCTGGACCACCGAAGAGTTTGGCATTGATGGCTGGAGAGTAGATACCTACAAGTATTGTGAAGAGAAATTCATGAATGATGTAAACACAGCGCTGGAAAGAGAATTTCCGAATGTGACCGTCTTTGGAGAATCCTGGGTGAACTCCACCATTGCCAATGCCTATTTTACCCGTAATAATATGAACACCCCCTTTAAACACAATGCCAAAGGCATGCTTGACTTCCAGGCCTGCTTTGCCATGCTGGCCGGCATGAACGAACAGTTTGGCTGGATGAACGGGGCCAATAAAATATACACCACCCTGGCCGGAGATGTACTGTACAAAGAGCCGATGAACAACTGCATCTTCCTGGACAACCATGATATGGACCGGATATTTTCAGTAGTAGGAGAGGACTGGAAGAAACTGAAGATGGGAATGAACTGGCTGCTGACCCTCCGCGGTATTCCGCAACTATATTACGGTACTGAAGTGCTGATGAAGAATATGAAAGTGAACACTGATGCCACTGTGCGGGAAGATTTTCCCGGTGGCTGGGCCGATGATAAAGCAAAAGATAACCGCTTTACCAAAGAAGGAAGAAGTGAGAAACAAAATGAAGCCTTTGAGTATATCAGCGCCCTCGCCAATTTCAGAAAGAATTCTTCCGCCATTACCTCCGGAAAAACGATGCAGTTCATTGCCAAAGACGGGCTCTATGTCTATTTCAGGTACGATGCAAAGCAGACGGTAATGGT
>JAEUVL010000022.1 GCA_016786965.1 Chitinophagaceae bacterium | reverse complement strand
TATTATTGCTTTACGGCATTATACATCGTTTCGATTTCTTCTCTGCTGATGGAATAGCCGGTTTCCATGGATCTATCTATATCATTCAGCGCCATAAAGTTTTCTTTTATGATATACTTCTTTTTGTCTTTTTGTACAAAGGTGGTAAAGCGTACGATCTTGCCTCCCTGCTTGTTAGTGGTCATGTAGATATAACCTGCGGGGTCATTTTTCAGTACTTCCATCTTCATTCCCAATTCGGGATTGTTCAGGCTCTGGTTGTCTTCTGCTAGTGTTGTTTCTTTGGCCTGTTCTGCTGTTGCGGCCTCATCGCCATATTTATCTTCTGTGATGATAATGTTGAAACGGTCTTTGGATACCACCACCGCATCGCTTCCTTCTTCTTTTCCCACTGTGGCCCCTTCAGGTGCCTGGATGGTCAAAGGGATGCCATTACTGGTAAGATCCAGTGGTTTTAACGCTGCCGGCGCTGCTTTGGTTTCGGTTTTTGCGGCGCTTTCTCCACCGGCTTTTTTTTCTCCGCTGTCACCGCAGGATGCGAGGATGAGTGCAGCAGGTAATACCATACTGATTTGTTTAAGTGCAGATCTCATAAATTTTAGTTTAAAAATGATTGCAAATGGTTCTTTTCTATTTTCTTTTTGATTTACTATAAACACAGTGAAAAGTGAGCTTTGTGATATTTACAGCGATGTTCTGCCTGCCTGTTCATTCATTTGTTTAACAGGACAGCAGTACTAATAATTGTGTATGCAATTTCCTGTTTTAGCCGAACGGGCAACAGGTCATTTAACAGATGGTGAGAATGCAGCTTTTTCCGGCAGGGTATCGTATATGGCTGGTATTTTCAGGTCACCGGATATTATCGTTTCAGCCATTCCAGGAACTCCGCCTTTCTTCTTCTTGATACCGGCAACTCATTGTTATTGCTCATCACAACAGTGCCACCTTCACCTTTTATATAGCGAAGCACCTGATCATGATTAATGATGTAGGAGTTGTGAATGCGAAAGAAGCCAAGGTCTTCGAGCATGCTTTCAAACTCCCCTATGTTATAGGAGGATGTAATGGAACCATACTTAGCAGTATGCAGTATGGTGTATTCACGGCTTGCCTCGCAATAATAAATATCTGCGGCTGGTATGAGCTCCATGCCATTGGGGGTGGGCACACATATTTTATTTCCTTTGTTGCGTGGCTTTGCAATAAACTCGACCAGGTGCTGCAACCGTTCCAGTGTTACGGGCGGAGTGCTCTGTTTTAATTTTTCGATGGCCTTCATCAATTCATTCGGCACGACTGGTTTCAGCAGGTAGTCCACCGCACAACATTTGATGGCCTGCAGGGCATAGCGGTCGAAGCCGGTGACGAATATTACTTTGAAAGAAGGATTCTCAAAACCGGCCAGCAGATCAAACCCGCTACCGCCCGGCATTTCAATATCCAGGAATATAAGATCGGGCTGGTGCTGTATGATCAGCTGGCGTCCTTCTGCGGCCGAGGCGGCAAAGGCCACCACCTGTATATCTGCAGCATGCTGACGCAGCATTTTCTCCAGTGCTGCGGCGCCATGTGTTTCATCATCTATTATTATTGCTTTCATTGGTTTGTTATACAGCTTCTTCCTGTTCGGTTATTTTGATGATCACCTTTGTGCCGGTAGCATGCCCGGTATCATCGTATTTGTCTTCCACTAAGATATGAGTTTTCAGTCCTGTGCTTTGTTCAAGCGTCTTCAGTCTTTCTTCTGTTATCTGCATACCTCTTGAAATATGTTTCTTGTCTTTTTGCTGTTCTGTGGCGGCCTTTCTGCCTATTCCATTGTCTTCTATGATACAGTACAGATCATTTTTTTCTTTATAAAAATGGATAAAGAGGTTTCCATCCTTACCGGGCCGGTTGAACAAGCCATGGTTAACGGCATTTTCTGCAAACGGCTGGATGAGCATAGATGGAATCTCATGCCCCATATTGAGTGCGGGGTCTGTTTCCACCGTATAACTGAACCGGTTGCCGAACCGTAACTGCTCCAACTGCAAATACAGTGTGAGCAATTCTTTTTCCTGTGCGAGGGAAATAAACTTACTTCTGGATGATTCTAAAAAAAGCCGCATGAGCCTGCTGAAGCTTCCGAGGTAGTTCTGCGCTTTTACACTATCATTTTCACTGATGAAATGCTGTATGGAGTTGAGGGAATTGAAAATAAAATGCGGGTTCATTTGTGCCTGGAGGGCCTGCAGTTCCAACTGTGCCATTTGTTGCGCCCGGGTATATTTCTCTTCAATGTTTTTTACCCGCAGGCGGTATATAAGGAAAACGGATGCGGCCATACCTGTAATACAAAGGCCCCAGAACCACCATTGCGAATACCAGGGGCGGCGAATGTAGAACTGTATGGAGGTAATGCTGCTTCCTGTAGCCGTCTTTACCTGGAAAGTATATTTGCCCGGACGCATGGTGGTAAATGTAATGGCCTGGTTGCTGGTAGTGACCCAGGCTGTATCATTATTCCCCGTAAGCATTCGGTATTGATATTCCAATTTGCCGGCGCAGGTAAAGCAAATACCAGTATATGCGATGGTGATATCATTCTGAAAATACCGCAGTCTGAATTGCGGGGCTATTATATGCTGCTGTCCTTCTACCAGTATTTCCACAATGTGCACGGGAATATTCTGTTGCTGGGACTGGGGTGGGAAGATAGCCAGTCCGTTGGCTGTGGCAGCATATACTTTTCCATCATACAAGCTTACTTTGTTGATGTCATTGTCAGGCAAGCCTGTACTGGTGTTGTAATTGTTCACTGTGTATTTGAACTGTCCATTCTCCACCGTGTAATGAATGGAACTGATACCGTTATTGGTAGCCACCCATGCTTTTGCTGCCGGGCCTTCTATAAAAAGATTTCTGCAAAGGTCGCTGGCGAGGCCTTGTGCTGTCGTAATTTGTGTAAGCACCCGGTTGTTCTTCAGCACGATAACGCCTGCATTGGCACTTGCCATCCACACCAGTCCGTCGGGACCCTGTTCAATATTGTTCATTCTCCGGGCAAGCAGCGTATCCCGGTTGCCAATGTATTCGTATTGTTTTTTGCGTATGTTCTCCATGTAGTACACTCCATTGATGGTGCTGAACCAGGCATCACCCTTTAGTCCTGCTTCCACGCAGGTGGTGCGGCCATTGTAAATGGTGTCAACAGTTCTGCCGGAGAGGCCTATATCCAGTAAATGATGTGTGGTGGCAGTAAGGAAACGATCTTTTGTATACTCACAAATATCTTTTCCCCCGAGTGGTGCCGAAACAGAGGGGTTCCATTTGCTCAATGATGTGATGGACCTGTTGCCGGAGAAAATAAGATCCTGATCAGACAGGGCCAACAACTCATGGCTTGCAGTACTGATAATTTTTCTCACCCGGTTGGTCAGATTGCTTTCATTGCTGGAAGCAAGTGATGTGATCTTTCCATCCGCTGTATTTATCAATTGCATTTCGCCATTGGGAAAACCGGTTATCACCATTTCATTCTTTAATGGGTGTATGGCACATACATAATCATCTGCCAGGCCGGTGGTTGTGTTAAAAATTTTAATTTTAGAAACAGGAATGCAATAGATACCCCTTGTGTAGCTGCATATCCAGAGATTATTGTCCCGGTCGGTAAAGGAGGCGTTGAGCAGTTCGTTGGGGAACAGAGAGTTTACCAAGTGCAGTGAGTGGTCATAAATATCGAGTCCGCCGGAGCTGTTACAGAAATACATCAGATCGTTCCACCCGTTTACCTTTTTTGCTTTTTTAGATACATAAAGACTGTCAATTATCTTCACCCTGTCCGGTGCAGCCAATTTCAACGCATAGAGATAACTCGTTGAAGGATCGTACGAGAAAATAGAATCGTCTTTCACTTTGATGACTTCCCCGGGAATATCGCTGATCTGCTTTGAGTTGCCAGACCTCATGTCGAGAAATATATTATGCCGTGGAATATTGAGGAGTATTCTTCCGTCTTTCATCTCATGGATGCTCTTGATCGCTTTATAGTCAAATACCTGTATGTCCTTTATAAGGATCTCTGTTATCTTATTATTGGAATAGCGGTACAACCCCGGGTTGTTGGAATAAGAAAATAATATATCACCATTACTGAGTTGGGTAATATTTAAAATCCCCTTGTAGATGATCTTTTTCAGCTCCGGGTCATTTGCTGCTGTATAACAAACTTGTGTTACCGGATCAAAGCGCATGGGACTTCCTCCAAAGGGAATAAGCCACAGGTCGCCATTGGCGGCACAAAAGATATCAAGTATCTCAGTTTCGGTGAGGCCATCGCTGATAGAGAAGTTCCGAAAGTTCTTGCCATCAAAGCGGCTGATACCTGATTCTGTACCGAACCACATAAACCCTCTTTTATCCTGTGTGCAACGGTACACTATGGAGGATGGCAGCCCGTCTGAAACTGTATAGTGCCGGATATTGGCGGACTGTGCTGCGGTAAACAATACCGTAAAACTGAACGCCACAGCCAGCAAAAGGTGGCTGTGCCTTTTGTTCTTCGGTCTGCAGGTTCCTTTTTTTTCTATAGTCCTCATTCTGCTACAAAGTAAGTAATGAAGTATGTAGAAAGCAGGTGTTGGGAACATTAATATTCAGTTTTTTCTCACCTGTATGGATTTATGATATAGAGTAATTTATGACAGCCGCCCGGGAATCCCAACAGTGGCATGTTAACTGCTGCAATACGTACTGCCAACGATCTTCTTTTTTCTGCCATCGGTAGATGAACTGCTTCCAGATGTGGTTTATTGTGAAGGATATTGGTGTTATGTCTTTTACTTTGTTTCTTAAAATTCACTGGAATGACTAAGATCTTTGTAACAATCATCGTCTCTCTTTTTTTTATTGGTAATACGGAGGCTCAGCTTGGCGGCCTGATCAAAAAAGCCAAGGATAAGACCACCGACACCAAGCCAGCCAGCAATACCAAAACAGAAACACCTGCAACCACCCCGCAACCGGACAAAACGAATCAACCGGCTGAATCGGAGAGTAAGCCTGCCGCTAAGCAGGAGCCTGCAAAGCCGGTGGAAAGAAACCTGATATGGCCGGAGGGGAGCCCCTACCGGGTTGCATCAGATGCCCCTTCGTCTCCCCTTCATGATAAGTATGTGGGTAAACTGGTATTTGCCAACCAGCAACTGACACCTGAGAATACTAAGGAGGCTATTTTCAAGGGCAGTTTTAATATAGATGAACCAATCTATGCACGGGTGTATATTCCTACTGCCGTAAAGAACTATGTGTTATATTCTGATAATGGTAAAGGAAGCAATGGCTGGGAAAATAACTATGGTGAATGCAGTCTCCAGTACACAGTGGATGACGATCAAACAGTGGTGGTGCTGAAAAATTTCAGGAGGGATAAGGATACCCGTGGATGGATATCCTGGCAATACTTCATCAGCGCCACAGGAGAGAATGCAGAATTCAACGAGGAACGTTTTGTAAAACACATGAACTCACTGAGTGATGGTGAGCACAGCATTAAGTTTAAACTCTGGGCTGGTGGTATTGCGGGACGGTCCAGTATCTCACCTATTGCCACCGGGGAGATCAAGATCAATAAGCTTCCCGGAAAGAAGATGAAACTTGGCAGAGGCTGGGGCTTATACAAGGCCGCTATGAGTAATCCTGCGCTGGAAAAACAAATGGTGGATGTGATGAAAGAAAAAGCATCAAATGATGGATGGAAGGAAACATTCAGTAAGGCGAAAATAATTGATAAAGACTGGTATACGGTGCGGAATGAGTATACCGGCATCATTCTGGCCCGAACCATCAATGCATTGGTATATGCCAAATGGCCTGACGGGCATTGCACCGTACAGGAGTTTAATTTCAAACAGGACTGGAATGGTTCTGCCTGGTCGAAGAATCTTGTTTTCAATGGTGTGGGTAACCAAACCGTAATTGACTGCGATTAACCGACAGTGGTTATAAATGTAAACAGCCTTATCAACCAGCAATATTCCCTACCCGGGGAAAAACTAAAAACTTCTGCATTTTTTGCAGAAGTTTTTTATTTATGTTTATTGATCTCTTTCAGCCATTGTTTTGTTTTTACGAGGGCTGCTTTCATCAATGTTTTTTTCTTTTCCAGAATGATCTCCCCTGATCTTTTCAGTTCCGCATATTCTTCAAATGGGGTTGGTAAGTAATCCTTACGGTAATGCCTTAGACGGGTAGACAGTACTTCCAGGTCATGCCAATTTCCGAGATCATCAAGTATGCTGTGCAAAAGACCTGGCTGGTATGCCTGGGTACGAGGCAGCAGACTGAGCCAGTAATACACAGACTTTAATATTTTGCGCAACTGGTGTGGTTTTTTGAAATGTGCTGGCAGGTCTGCTGTTTGTTGATCTATACAATATTTTATCTTTTCGGGGTAACCGGGAATGGGCTCTTCTTTTAATAAACGGCCAAAACGGGAAAGCTCTTTATGTTGATACTGGTGTACAGCCGTGTTGGACCAGGCGCCGGTTATTTTCAACATAGTGCGGAGATAAGACCGGAAATAGGGAATGCTGCAGCCATTCTCATTTTGAAGAACATCTGTCAATGACAAGCATATTTCCACATCCCGCCGGCGACCAATGATGCTGAAAAACTCTTCTGTATTACTGAAATTTGTTTTTATGATAGTAACGACCGGATCGGTCCCTGCTTTCAGCAGGATATACAAATCGAGATATGCTCTGAGCTTTTTTATGGCTACCCTGAGATCATGCAGGGCGTCTGTACTTGCCTTTTGCCGGAGGATGGCGAGTTGTTCAGCCAACTCCTTTTGTTCCTTTTTCCAGTTGGATAATAAGGTATTGTTATTATACATAGCAGATGTGCCAATAACTGTTACCTGCAAGTAACAGCAATTTGCACATACGGGCGATGAGTTCCGTCAGTCAGA
>JAEUVL010000391.1 GCA_016786965.1 Chitinophagaceae bacterium | reverse complement strand
TCCATTATCAGGAAGGGGGGGCTGGGCACCCCGCTGATCTTCGCCATCATCTTTTTCATGGTATTTTATTTTTCCAGCACTACTGGCGAGAAATTTGCTAAGGAAAACAGTCTTACGCCTTTTACCGGCATGTGGCTGGCTACTTTTGTACTGGTACCGATAGGGCTTTTCCTGACGTATAAAGCCATGAGGGACTCCCAGCTTTTTAATAAAGAAAAGTATGCCCGGATAGCCCGTTTTTTTCGCCGGAAAAAGGGTAATACCATTTCATGATAAATAAATTATATGTGTATTGGTGAAAAATCACCCATTTGTGGTATGGATGGTATTAAAAAATTCCCGACCTTCATACTCTATCCGTTCACTCAGTGGAAACTTCCGTTTACTAAATGAAAACGAACTAGTATTAATTCGTTACCTAATTTGCTGTATCTTAATGATGAAAGTATGATTAGGTATAATAAGCTGAACCTTAAACCTTCGTTTAACATGAAAAAACTAATTGCATTCTCTTCGCTGGTATTGGCATTCGCCGTTACTGGTAAAAGCCAGCTTTACATTGACAATGCGACATTCTTTATCCAAACAGGAGCCACGGTTACTGTACAGGGGGATGTAACAAGCAATGTGGACATTCAGGGACCCGGAAAGGTTTTGCTGAAAGGATCTTCTAACCAAAATGTGAACATGAATGGATTTACCATTCCCAACCTGGAAATGGATAACACCGCTAATGCCACTTTAACGGGTAATGCCCGGATCGGCACCAGTATGTTGTTTACCAATGGTAAGATCCAGCAGGGTAATTTCAATATGCGTATTGCTGATGTGGCTACCATTACGGGTGGTGGCGCAAGTAAATTCTTTGAAACAAATGGCACTGGCCAGTTGCTGAAAGAAGTAAGCAGTAACCTTACCAACTATGTACTGCCAGTTGGAATTGGAACCAATTATTATCCTGCATCTGTCACTACTTCTGGTACCTACGCTAGTGCCACAGTAGGAGTTCAGGGCAAGAATGGTGCTGATCCAAACAAGCATCCACGCAGTACTGATTACCTGAACTTATACTGGCCGATTACACGCACTGGTATAACCGGCACGGTAAACGTATCAGGAAATTACAATGCTAATTTTACCGGCGTGGAAACAGATCTGCGTGGTATATTCTGGAATGGTACCAATTGGGTACTCTCAGGTGGTGCCATCAACACTGCATCTGATGATGCTTCAGCGCCTATTACGGGCAATGGTAACTTATATGCGATGAACCGCTTCCTCCTTACCCGCACAAGAGCAATGCTTCAGGGTGCTTTTAATGGAACGGATATGAACGATAATCTCAGGGCAGGAACTAATCTGATCCCTCTTTCCGATCCTTACAGATCGGCGCCTTATAATACGGCATTTACCCATGTAAATAATCCTGTAGTGGAAGTAGCTAATGCTTCTGTGTTCAATAATGCGGCCCTTACCGGCGATAATATTGTTGACTGGGTTTACCTTGAGCTGCGTGATAACAGTGGTGTAAATCCCGGTGCTACCGTGGTGCAAACCCGTGCAGCTCTTGTACAGCGTGACGGTGATGTGGTGGATATTGATGGTGTGAGCCCTGTTTATTTTAAGAACCTTGATGCTGCGGCCAACTACACTATTGCTGTACGCCATCGTAACCACCTGGGTCTTTCTACTGACCCGGTTGCAAATCTGCAAAGTCTGAGTGAAGCAACGCCGGGAGGTGTAACAGACTTTACTACTATGACAGATGCACAGATTTTCGGAACGACTGCTGCATATACGGTTTCAGCTGGCAGGGTGTTGCTTTGGGGGGGGAATGCAAACTTCAACACTAACTCAAGGTTCAACGGAATTAGTAATGATAAAGATTATCTTTTAACAACTATTCTGGGTGGTAATGGTGCGGCTGTAATAAGTAATACATACAGCGCCGGTGACCTAAACATGAACAGAAATGCCCGCTTCAATGGAATTGCCAATGACAAGGATTTTCTTTTAACAACAGTACTTGCAGGTGCAGGTGCCGCCGTAAGAACACAGGCTTTACCTTTCTGATAAAAACCAAAAAACACTAAAATGAAAAAATATTTATTGAGTTTAATAGCCTTGATTTACCTGGCAGAGGGAAATGCACAAACTGTTCGGGCTTCAATTGGAGCCGGAGCTGTGGCTAACAGTGTGAGAATTTACATAAGGCCTGATATAACTAACCCTTCAGTAGCTGTATCTACTATGCAGTTTAATGTAGCCATTCCTGCCGCTAGTTTTCCAGTGCCGACGCTTTCGGTCACTACTAATAACATAGCAGGTGTAAGCTGGATAGTTGAAGCTCCTTATACTGAGGGTGGCTTTATTCATTATAATATATATAATAATCAATCGTTATATACTCTCAACTGTACTGCTGGAGTTGATATTCAGGTCATGGAAGTAACATTCAGTGGTGGAAATCAGGCACCTGTAGCTAACGTGGCTAACCTTGTTTCTTTACCTGATGGTGGCGTGCTTGGACCATTCCCCGGAACTGCAGTATTCTATTTTACAAGTGCTGTAGGCGGTGTGCTTAATTCAGACGGCCAGTCATTGTACTATGCCCGTGACGGGAATGTGGTTTTTGCAAATGGCGATACCTATCGCCCGGCTCCTCCGGGTGGAATCTCTCAGCGAGGTACATTCACTTCATTTGCCCGCTTGACTTCACCAGTAGCTCTTGGCGCAGGAACTGTACCCGTTACTTTCTCCAGCTACGATGTCCGTTGTAACGATAAAGGGGCATTACTCACCTGGACCACTGCTACCGAGCAAAACAGTGATCGTTTTGAGATACAGCGCAGTATCAATGGAATTGACTGGGTAACTGTTGATAAAGTAAAAGCTGCTGGTAATAGTGTGGACACCCGCAGTTATCAATATCTCGACCTGAATAAGGGTACCGCTCAATACCGTATCCGCCAGGTTGATATGGATGGTCGCTTTATGTACACAGCTATCAGGCAAACCAATTGCAAGGGTACCGACTTCAATGTGGTACTGTATCCGGTGCCGGCTAAAGACAACCTGACTGTAGTTATAAAATCTGATGCAGCAGTAAGAACTGATCTCCAGATACTTGATATGGCTGGAAGAGTTATTCGCAGAATACCAACCCAAATAAACAGTGGCAACAACACGATCAACCTGAACGTGGCTGATTTGTCTGCCGGACAATATATATTGGTTAGTGGTGATCCCGCTGTACCGATCGATAAGAAATTTACCATAATCAGGTAACCATTTGGCTTATCCATTCCGAAATTGCCTTTACCTCATGGTAAAGGCAATTTTATTTTATTATATTGAACCGCTAACGAACAATATCATAATAAGCAATAGCAGCATTGAAAACCGCACAACAAAATCTGGCCGTACAAAAGTGGGTGGCTGGAGTATCCATCTTATTGCTGGCAGTAAAGCTCGTTGCTTATTATGCCACACATTCCGTTTCTATTCTTACTGATGCGCTAGAAAGTATTGTGAATGTGGCTGCTGGTCTGATTGGTTTGTACAGTTTATACGTAGCCGCAAAGCCACGGGACACAGACCATCCCTATGGGCATGGTAAAGCTGAGTTCCTGTCGGCTGCCGTCGAAGGCACCCTGATAGGTACAGCAGGCACTATTATCCTTTACAAAGCGATCATGAATTTTATTCACCCGGTTGAGTTGCACCAAATTGATGTCGGCCTCTGGTTGGTGGCAAGCACCGCCGTTGCTAATTATATATTGGGTTATTATTGTTTACGTATTGGCAGGAAAAACAAGTCACTCGCCTTGGAAGCCAGTGGTAAGCACCTGCAAACTGATACATGGTCTACGGCAGGCATCATTGCAGGGTTAATATTGTTGTGGCTAACCGGCTATAAGTGGATCGATAGTGTTGTGGCATTGATCTTCGGCTTTGTTATCGTATTTACCGGTTACCGCATTATAAGGCATTCGATCGCTGGCATTATGGATGAAGCAGATGAAAAACTGCTGGCCCAAATGGTACAGTTGCTAAATAATAACCGGCGGGAGAATTGGGTTGACCTGCATAATCTGCGGGTAATAAAGTATGGAGTAGTGTTGCATGTAGATTGTCACCTGACTGTGCCCTGGTACCTGAATGTGCATGAGGCGCATAGTGAAGTGGATGCATTGTCTGAGTTGATACGAAAAGAGTTCGGGGAATCGCTGGAATTGTTTGTGCATTCAGACGGATGCCTGCCATTTTCCTGTCGTATTTGCAACAAGCAGGAATGTACAGAACGAAAGCATAATTTTGAGCACAGCATCACATGGACACTAAGGAATATTCAACAAAATCAAAAACATCAATTGGCTGATACATGAAAACGGTCACCACCTGGAAAAAGGAACATGAGTTTATCGCTGAGCATAGCGGTAATACTATCAAAATAGACGGAGAGAAAAAAAATGGGCATGGGCCCAAAGCATTATTGCTGAGTGCCCTGGCCGGATGCAGTGGTATAGATATCGTGGATATATTAAAGAAGATGAAAGTGGAGTTCTCGGGTTTTGTGATGGAGACGGAAGCCGAATTAACTGAAGACCATCCAAAAGTATTTAGTGAAGTGACTATTACGTATAAAATAAATACAGCCAAGAGCAACGAAGAGAAGGTGCGAAAAGCTATAGACCTTTCGCTGGAAAAATATTGTGGTGTATCGGCTATGCTCCGAAAGAACTCCCCTGTAAATTATAAACTCATCATCGAAGGATAATTATGCTATCCAAGAAAACTCAATATGCTTTCAGGGCCTTAGAAATGCTGGTACAGAAATATGAACAGGGACCGGTACTTATATCTGATATTGCCCGCAAAAAAAAGATACCGTTAAAGTTTCTGGAGAATATCCTGCTGCAATTAAAAAAGGACGGCATCCTGGGAAGCAAAAAAGGAAAGGGCGGCGGCTATTTCCTGGTACATAAACCCTCAAAAATACCCGTGGCCAGGATAATACGGGTGGTGGATGGCCCAATAGCCATGCTGCCTTGTGTAAGCCTCTATTTTTATCAGAAGTGTAAAAACTGCGATGAGAAACACTGTGGCCTTCATGACATTATGATAGATGTAAGGGATGCTCAACTGGCCATCCTGGAGAAGAAAACACTGGCCGACCTGGTAGTATAATTGAATCTAACAGTCGTTTGCTAACTAAAGTGTAATTCTACCCTACTCGTTTGGTAGGGTAATTCGTATCGGCTATCTTCGCAGCAATTAAATTAGTTAATATGGGATTACGCTTAGGGGATGTTGCTCCCAATTTTAAAGCACAAACTACTGAAGGAGAGATCGATTTTTATGAATACCTGGGTAGCAGCTGGGGTATCCTTTTTTCACACCCTGCTGATTTTACACCTGTTTGCACTACTGAATTGGGAAAAACAGCCCTCCTGCAGGAAGAATTTGCAAAACGCAACGTAAAAGTATTGGCCGTAAGTATAGACCCGCTGGATAAGCACCTGGAGTGGAGAAAGGATATCAATGAAACCCAGAACTGTTCAGTTGGGTTTCCCATTATAGCTGATGAAAGCCGTAATGTGGCTACTTTATATGATATGATCCATCCCAATGCTTCTGCAACAGCTACCGTTCGCTCTTTGTTTGTGATCGGTCCTGATAAGCTGGTAAAGCTGATGATCATCTACCCGGCTTCCACCGGCAGAAATTTTTATGAAGTGCTTCGGGTGATCGAATCACTCCAACTGACAGCTAACTATAGTGTAGCCACACCTGCCGATTGGAAACACGGAGAAGATGTGATAGTAGTGCCGGCTGTATCTACTGAAGATGCTATTAAGAAATTTTCAAAAGGAGTGAAAGTAGTTAAACCTTATTTGCGATACACCCCCCAGCCAGATGTTGACTAAGGAAACCATACAGCAAATAGAAGAAGCCTCTTTATCAGAGGCATTGCAGGTAGTTGATCGCTTATTTCCAGGCGAAACGGTCTTCTCATCTTCATTGGGCCAGGAAGACCAGGTGATTACTGATGCTCTGTTCAAGAGCGGTTTAGGAATAAAAGTATTTACCATTGATACCGGTCGTTTGTATAATGAGGTCTATGAACTGCTGGATAGGACCACCGCCCGTTATAAACAACCTATACAAGTATATTTTCCTGAAGCACCAGACGTAGAGGAGTTTGTGGTGACCAAAGGAGTTAACAGTTTTTATGAGTCAACAGAGAACAGGAAGGAATGCTGTTATATCCGTAAAGTAAAACCATTGAACCGGGCCTTACAGGGTGCCAAAGTGTGGATCACTGGTTTGCGGGCAGAGCAATCTGCCAATCGTCTTAGCATGAGGATGATAGAATGGGATGAAGAAAGACAATTATACAAGTTCAATCCGCTTATCCATTGGAGCTATGAAGAAGTACTGGAGTATATCGAAAAGCATAATGTACCGTGCAATCCATTGCACGATAAAGGATTTATTAGTATAGGATGCGCACCATGTACACGGGCTATAGAACCGGGAGAAGATCCCAGGGCTGGCAGATGGTGGTGGGAAACAAGCCAGAAGGAATGCGGCTTGCATACCACTAAATAAAATGATGTTACCTGCTTAGTGTAAATGGTTTGACTGTTGTGAGCCTGTCCTGTTATCCTTTACTTTTCGGGAGGAAAAGGATATTCACTCTTGATCGTTCGGGTATTGAGTATTCAGACAGGGTTTAGCTAAAAAGAGTTGAAAACAAAAAGTTATTATGAACAATTTTCAGATAGATTATTTAGAGGAACTCGAGGCAGAGAGCATTTATATTTTTCGGGAAGTAGCTGCACAATTTGAAAGACCAGCCCTGCTTTTCAGTGGGGGTAAGGATTCAATCACACTGGTGCATTTAGCAAAAAAAGCGTTCGCACCCGGTAAAATACCATTCCCACTGGTACATATTGATACCGGGCATAATTTTCCTGAGGCATTGGCTTTTCGGGACTGGTTGGCCAATGAAATGGGTGCTACGCTGATCGTAAGAAAAGTAGAGGATACCATCAGGGAAAAAAACCTGACGGAACCGAAAGGAAAATTTCCCAGCCGCAATTGGCTGCAGACCTACACCTTATTAGATACGATTGAGGAATTCAAATTTGATTGCTGTATCGGCGGCGCCCGTCGTGATGAAGAAAAAGCAAGGGCTAAAGAACGAATCTTTTCAGTACGGGATGAGTTTGGACAATGGGATCCCAAACTACAGCGGCCGGAACTTTGGAACATTTTCAATGGCAGGATACACAAAGGGGAGAATGTGAGGGTGTTCCCTATAAGCAACTGGACCGAGCTGGATATTTGGAATTATATCCGGCAGAAAAATATTGAGCTACCTTCTATTTACTTTGCCCATGACAGGGAAGTGATAGAACATGAAGGGCAGCTGGTGGCCATGAGTGAGTATGTGCAATTAGGAAGCAATGATGTGGTACTAACTAAAAAAGTGCGTTACAGAACAGTTGGTGACATGACCTGTACAGCTGCCGTAGAATCGACTGCTGCTACCCTGGATGAAGTGATCAACGAGATCATTTCTACTAAAATAAGTGAACGGGGTGAAACACGGATCGATGATAAGGTGACGGAAGCGGCAATGGAAGACAGGAAGAAGAATGGATATTTTTAATTCGATTGCTTTCTAATGTGAAGACTTCAGCGATAAAGATGATCAGTGAACTGAAGCTGCATTACAACAATATTATATAAACTCAGTTTTTAGTAAAAGTAAGACTGATACAAACAAAGTTCCCTTTCAGGGAAAAGTGTATGGACCTACTAAGATTTATAACAGCCGGCAGTGTGGATGATGGCAAAAGCACCCTAATAGGCCGCTTGCTGTACGACAGCAAGAATATATTAATTGATCAGCTGGAAGCGCTGGAAAAATCAAC
>JAEUVL010000385.1 GCA_016786965.1 Chitinophagaceae bacterium | reverse complement strand
TTTATCCGTTGCGGGATCTATATCGAACAATACGGTGGTGGTTGCTCCGGGAAAATTATTGGTATAAGCAGCGGCTGTTATACTGGTGCTGGCACCATTCAATGTCATATCCACTACCGCAATATCACCAGTTATCGGATTTAGACGGAGGTTTTGACCGGTATTGCTTACCACCCGTATCCTGTCAACGGTGGGATTAAAATCAAAACCAAAAGTAGTTCCTGACAATAAAGTGGTGAAAGGAGCCAGACTGATGGCCGTAGCTGCTCCGGAAGCCATATTGATTGCATACAAGCGGCTGGTACTTCCGAGGGCAATTAACTGCCCGGTAGCGGGTCGCATATCAATGCCCACAATAGTTTCGCCTATCTGTAATCCAGTCATTGCTTTTACTACCGGTGTACCGGGAGTGGTTAAATTAAATATCTGCAGGTTGTTACTGTTGTCCACTGCATACGCAACCGGGTTGGTGGGTATGGCCAGGCCGATAAGCGGGATGGAAATATTTCCGAGGCTGGTAGCTTTACCAGTGTTAAGATCTATTTGGTGCAATACGGAATTGCCACTGATATTGAAGCTGGCCAGTGCTACCATATTATCGGGTGAAATGTCAAAGCCGCTTTCATTGCCTGATGATACGCCAAGCGAACCAACTTCTACTAAAGCGCCATTGTTAGGCGGATCTTGTTTAAATAATTTTCCGGTATTGATATCTATATCAAATAAGGTAGTGGCAGAGGCACCTGCCACACTATTGGTATATGCTACGGCCACTACGGCTGGCGAACCGGGATTCAGCGGCATATCGGTGGCTGCTACTGCGCCTGTTTCGGGATGGAGCCGGAGGTTTTGCCCGGCTGATGTAACGAGGCGGATACGGTCAACAGTAGGATTGAAATCGAAACCTACTAAAGTGCCGGAGATGGCGGGAGTAAAAGGAGCGGAGCCAACAGCTGTGGCAGCACCAGTTTCATGATTGATAATATATAAACGGCTGCTGCTTCCTAATCCATATAACTGGCCGGTGGCCGGACGAAAATCAATAGCGATGATCTTTTCACCAGCTGGCAACCCGCTAATGGTGGGATTGGCAATAGTAGAGCCGGATGCATTCGCATTATATTTTGCGAGAGTATTATTGTTGCTGAGTCCATAGAATATAATATCAGGTTTTGCAACAGGGGTCTCCATGTTATTATCATCGTCTTTATCACAACTTGTCAGAAATGTAAGCATAGTAACGGCCACTATGGCGATGCCATTAGAGAAGTTAATCTTCATGATCGTATGGTTTTTGTTTGAACCAGATACGACATAAGTGGCGGGGCAGATTGCCGGGCCACTTAGTTTTGTTGTTTAGCTATTCTTTTTTCTGTTATTCTTCCGGTTGGGCAGTGGGTTTGATCAGGATGTTTTTTTCTGCCAGGCTGTTGGCCATCAGTTGTCCATAGGTATGTGCCAGTGTTGTTTTAGAGGCAATGTCGAACGTCCGGCTGCGGGCAGAGTAGA
>JAEUVL010000374.1 GCA_016786965.1 Chitinophagaceae bacterium | reverse complement strand
CCGGAATTAATTGCCGGGCCCTGGGATGGTGGTATCATCAACCTGCCTGCGGTTTTCATCATTGTGCTGATGAGTTTGCTGCTGATAAGAGGTACTAAAGAAAGTGCTTTTGTCAACAGCATTATTGTAGTGGTGAAAATTGCCGTGGTGCTTACGTTCATCATACTGGGATGGAAATACATTAATACCTCTAACTACGATCCATATATTCCTGACAACACGGGCAACTTTGGTGATTTTGGTTTTAGTGGTATCATCCGGGCGGCGGCCATTGTTTTCTTTGCCTATATCGGGTTTGATGCCGTGAGTACGGCGGCCCAGGAGGCCAAGAATCCTAAAAAGGATATGCCGATCGGTATATTAGGCTCCCTGCTTATCTGTACTATATTATACATACTTTTTGCGCATGTGATGACGGGCGTTACCAGCTATACCACCTTTGCCGGTAAAGATGGAATTGCACCGGTGGCAGTAGCCATTGATCATATGGGTACGGCAGATGCGGCTGGTGTTATCAAACCGGATTATCCCTGGCTGAACCGGGCTATTGTAGTGGCGATCCTGTTTGGATATGCTTCGGTGATACTGGTGATGCTGATGGGACAAAGCCGTGTGTTCTACAGTATGAGTAAAGATGGTTTGATACCTAAAATATTCTCCGCAGTAAATCCCAAGACACAGACACCTGCCAAGAACAACCTGTTGTTCATGTTATTCGTGAGTGCCTTTGCTGCGTTTGTTCCGGCAAGAGTGGTGGGCGAAATGACCAGTATCGGTACTTTGTTTGCTTTCATCCTGGTATGTGTGGGTGTATGGGTTATGCGCAATAAAATGCCTGACCTGCCCAGGGCATTTAAAACCCCGATGGTGCCGCTGGTTCCTATTCTTGGTATTGCCACCTGTCTCTTCATGATGGTGTTCCTGCCGATGGATACCTGGATCCGCCTGCTGGTGTGGATGCTGATAGGACTTGATATTTACCTCGTGTATGGTGCCAAGAACAGTCATTTGGGCAATGGTACTGACCAGCGCAAAGGAATGAAAATTGCCCGTGTGACAGGTATAGCCCTGGCTATTTTGTTAGCCGTTGTAGGCATTTTGCACCAATATTCTGTTGGCTGGACAAAAGAGATCACTAACCCGGAAGGAAATATCATTTCTGTGAATGTAGACAGAACCTTACTTTATATTTCCCTTGCATTTGCGGTTGTTCATGCAGCCCTTTAT
>JAEUVL010000368.1 GCA_016786965.1 Chitinophagaceae bacterium | reverse complement strand
CTGTTCAGCCATTGCTGTGAATGCCAAAAGTTAATTGCCCAAACTATGATGAAAACGACAGCCCCGGCCAATGCCATTTTCTTTACAAAATTTGCAATTTGTATCTCCAGCGGCGTTCTTTCCTCTTTGATGCTTTCTAAGCTTGTTCCAATTTTACCCAAACGGGTCTCATTGCCTGTGGCTGTTATGGTGGCTATTGCCAGCCCGCTGGCGACGGTGGTGCCGCTGTAAACCGATCTGTCTTCTTTTGTTTTGTCTTTAAAGACCGCCAATGATTCGCCTGTGAGTATGGATTCGTTTACAGAAAAATCGTTGGAATGCACAATGATACCGTCGGCGGTCACTAAGGAGCCTTCTTCCACTATGAGACTGTCTCCCACGACGAGGTCCTCGCTTTTTATTTCTTCTACTTCACCATTGCGGATGACCTTGCAATAAGGCTGTGAAAATTCTTTGAGCTTTTGCAAGGCATTTTTGCTTCTTGAATACTGGAATAATGAAATGGAGGTTTGGAATAGAATGGCTACGGCAAGAAATATCCCATCTCCTGTTTTGCCGCTGATAAAATAAATGGAAGAGGCTGCCAGCAGCAAGATGACCATGGGGTCTTTACCAATCCGCTTCAGGGTCTCCAGGATGCCGTTCTCTTTTTTATAGTCTAATTTGTTCTGTCCGAATTTTTCCCGGGCCAATATTACCTGTTCGTTAGTTAAACCCGGTATATTGAAATTGTTTGAAGGCATTGTCAAATATACTTTTAATTAACCGGGGCTGGTTGAGTTGTGGGCGGGTAGCCATGTTCATCGGGTAATGCCATGCCGTATGCAGTCGTGTGGGATTGTTGCAGGGGAAAGCGGTGATTTATTGGAAACTATCTTTTAGCGTTGAGTGACTTTCAATCCGCTGAAAAAGCCTTCTGTGCCTACATCAACAAACAAGCCGATGGAGCCTGATGCGTTTTCGCCGTGTTTCAGGTCATTCACTATCAATGAGGGATGTTCGTTATTATTTAGAAATAGTTTAGCCTGTTTGCCATTTACCTCGATCCTCATCTTTATCCATTCATCAAGGCCCATGTCTGCATACGACTCGTACATCTCCGGGTTTTCTTTTCTTAACCGAAAGAATTTGAAGTCGGGATAGGAGAAGTACTGGATGGAGTGATTGCGACGTACCTGTTCTTCGGCCCTGCCATTGGTGGGTCGGATATAGATACATTCAAATTTTGAATTGTCTTCATTTATCCTGAAGGCGATACCAATAAATCCGCGGTCGGTGGGTGATGCTGTTTTTAAAAGGCGGCTTAATACGTTTACTTCGATGGTGCCGTTTTTAAAGTCGATATTTTTAAGCCTGGCAAATGTGGGTTCATCAATTTCTTTTATGGTTGAATCTTTTACTACCCGCAGCGATTTTTTACCATTGATCTTGCTGACTGATATGGAGACTTTGTTGCTGTCAACTGTTTCATTGTTCAGGCGGATGGGTTGCGCTACCAGGTCTGTAAAAAGTGATAATAACAGGATGGCCGTTACACATGTTTGTCTTTTCATGTTACTATTTTTTTGCAGGGTCTGTTTAGAAGAGGTGCTATTCTTTTCAGACCAGCTTATGTTCATACGCATATTTTACCAGGCCTATGATGGAGCCGGTGGCAGTTTTGCGGAAGATATTCTTGCGGTGTGTCTCTACGGTGCGTTCTGAGATGAAGAGTGTCTCGGCGATCATTTTATTATTGTATTCTTTTTCGATAAGCCGGATGATCTCGATCTCCCTGTCGGTAAGGTGGGCCTCGTCTATTTGTTTTTTGCGCTGACTGGTACGATGGAGCTCGTTTATTACTTCTTCGCTGAAGTAGATACCACCGGCGGCAATTTTTTCCAGGGCTTTTATCAGTTCCTGTTTGCCGATATTCTTAAGCACATAGCCGCTGATGTCCGCATGCTCGATCATTTCGTTCACGAGGTCGCCCTGGCCACTCATGGAAAGGGCGAGTATCTTTATGTGGGGAAATTTTTCTTTTACCAGTTTGGCCAACTGGTTGCCGGGCAGTTTGGGCATCATTACATCGGTAAGGAGTATATCCACCGGCGTTTGGGTTAATTTATCCATTACTTCGGAGGAATCGGTGGTGGCGAAGGCGAAGCGGAATTTCTCATGGCCTTTTAATAATGACATGAGTCCGTCAATGACTATCTGGTGATCATCTACGAGCGCCAATATTATCTTTTCC
>JAEUVL010000354.1 GCA_016786965.1 Chitinophagaceae bacterium | reverse complement strand
AATGACGGAACAATAACGGTGAATGCAACAGGCGGCAACGGCTCTTACCAGTATTCCATTGATAATGGCGCTACCTGGCAATCCGGTAATGTATTTAATGTAGCTCCCGGCAACTATACCGTTTCGGTAAGGGATAACCTGAACTGTACGGCCACATTTAATACAACAGTTGGGTTGACCAATAACCTCAGCTTTACTGCTCAAACAGACCCGACCATTTGCGAAAGCAAATCCACGCAGCTTGACCTGGTATCGAATGCCACACAATATGTGTGGACACCAGCCACCGGTTTGAGCAATACAACTATTCATAACCCTGTTGCCAACCCGGTAGTTACTACTGAATACATCGTTACTGCCACCCTTGGCCGCTGTAGTGTGAATGATACGGTAATCGTAAATGTAAATGCAGCGCCTGTGCCTGATGCAGGTACTGACGGATTTATATGCTACGGGCAAACCTACCAGTTAAACGCAGGTGGTGGCACGGTTTATAAATGGACCCCTTCCACTTATCTTGATAATCCTAATATCCCTAACCCCATATCAACACCGGCGAAGGATATTACCTATACGGTCACCATCTTGTCTGATGCGAATGGTTGTGCTTCACTTGTGACAGATGAAATGCGGATCGATGTAACGCCACCGGTAAAAGTGAAAACCTTCCCCTATGATACGATCGGCTATCCCGGCGACAGGTTCATGCTGATGGCGGTACCATCTGATCCGGACGCTAATATTTATACATGGACACCATCTACTGGTCTCAGCAATCCGAATATTGCCAATCCCATCGTTACCATTGGCCCTATTGGCAGCGATCTTACGTACCAGGTGATCACTTCCACCATTGCAGGTTGCAAAGGAGAAGGCTATGTGCACATTAAAATATATACCGGTCCGGACATCTATGTTCCTACGGGCTTTACGCCTAACGGTGATGGAAGGAATGATCGTTTCACTCCATTCCCTGTTGGTATCAAGGGATTGAATTATTTCAGGGTATTCAACCGCTGGGGACAATTGGTGTTCTCTACCAATACCCTGCACCAGGGATGGGATGGTAAACTGGGAGGAACTGACCAGCCAACAGGTACTTATGTGTGGATGGCAGAAGGCATCAGCAATAATGGCAAGGTAATCACCAAAAAAGGTGTGGTAACGTTGATACGATAATTACCAGCGATTTATAAAATGATGAAGAGGCTGTCCTTTAAGGACAGCCTCTTTTGTTTAAGTCGGACAGGGGATGTCCTGTCTCTGCGGTATGCTCTTTCAACCTCGGTAAATTTTGATTATCTTGTACGCTGATCTGCCCTCTGAAAGCCAACCATAACCCCTTCCGGCATGAAACTGAATCTACTGACCTGCGCATTCCTGTTTGGCTGGTTTCTTTTCGCCACACCTGCCAGCAACGCTCAGCAGGCGTGTATCCCGACCAGTATGAACGGAACGGTCATAGATTTTGTTTGTCCTCAAACCTGTACCGATATCAACTTTCGGATCCCCCACATTAAAACCAGTACTGAATACCGGGTTAATACCACTATCCCATACGCCCCTTATCCTTTTGTGACACCAGGGGGGAATGAACCGGTGGAAATATATGTGGATGATAAGTTCAGCCATTTAAACAATTTGCCCTTCCCGGTTTGCTTTTATGGAAACGTGTACAACCAGTTTGTTATCGGCTCTAATGGTGTGGTGTCTTTTGACGTAACACAGGCCGACTGTAACAATGATTTCCGGCTTGACTTTGGCCCTGCTCTTCCGGGTGTGCCACAGCAAATACC
>JAEUVL010000347.1 GCA_016786965.1 Chitinophagaceae bacterium | reverse complement strand
GGTATGAATTTAGAAATCTTAACACCAGAAAAAAAGATATTCAGCGGCGAAGTGTTCGGTGTGCAAATGCCGGGTATCAGTGGTTCGTTTGAAGTGCTGGACAAGCATGCCCCGCTGATCAGTGCATTGAAAGCCGGCCGTGTAAAAGTGCTGAAGGACAGAACGGCATTAACAACAGCCGGTCAAACACATGTCACCAGTTACGATATCCAGGGCGGCTTTGTAGAAGTGCTGAATAATAAAGTAACAGTACTGGTGGAAGGCGCCACACCGGTAGAATAAATAATTAACTGGAAAACCCTGCAGGCCCTGAGGCTGGCAGTGTCCGGATTTTGAAAACAACTTGAACCCTCCTTATTAACAGGAGGGTTTTTTATTGGACCTGCTGCCGGTTGAATTATAATACTGCGGAAATACAAACAGAGACCCATCGCAACAATCCTGCACCTGGCATGAGCGGGATTTTTTCAACTCAATCCTTCTTTTCTTCAACTCACTCCTTTTTGATTGCTCCCCGCTTATACTGCTTGTAGCATTGTGTCCGGAAACACAAAACCTTCACTCTTTAAACTACAAGTATGAAATCATTCAGATCAGTTTCATTGGTACTGGCATTAAGTCTTGTACTGATGCAGGCGCAAGCCCAAACCGAAGTTCCCAAAGGATTTAAAAAAGGTACCATTACGCTGGCCGACAGCAGCCTCCTCACCGGGTTTATTAAAGAAAGCATCAGTCATAATTCATCCCTTCAGTTTATCGGGACAGCCGGTGGAAAGAAGAAGCAGTACAATGGATCAGATATTATAGCCGCTGAGATAGAAGGTATCAACTATCGCTGTATCAATGGAGATTTCTTCAAGGTCATTTGCCAGGGAGAGCTGTTCTTTCTGCAAAAAGAAAGTGATGCATCCGGTAAGATATCCTATAATGGTAACGAGGCTGTCTTTAGTAACGGCACCGATGGTAAACCCGGGGATTACTTTATCTATGCCGTTGCTGCTAAGAATCTACAACTCGTTTCAAAGAAAAATTTTGATGAGGTGGTCAGTGCTTCTTTTGGTGAATACCCGGCAGCCATGGATAAAGCCAGAGCAGCCAGTGGTGATATTGCCGAACTCAAAGATGCGGTAGTGATCTATAATAACCGGAACAGTAAATAAGCAAGCCAGTATTTAAATTAATTTTTATGAAACGTACACTATTGCTGGCGGTTGCGACACTATTCAGCATGACCATAATGGCACAGAACAGCACACTATCTCAAACAGTGAAAGGAACAGTAGTGGATGATCAGTCCGGTGGAGTTTTATCAAATGCCACCGTCATTCTCGAGGCCACGGGTGATGCAAAGGCTGTTGTGTCTGATTCTTCAGGCATTTTTAAATTGAGGAACGTTCCCCTGGGCCGGCAAACGATCCGGGTAACTCTGATCGGGTACGAAGAAGCGGTGATCCGCAACATCGAGGTTACTTCGTCAAAAGAAGTAGTGCTGGAGATCAGGGTAAGAGAAAAAATAAAGAAGCTGGATGAGGTGATATTAAAAGGCGGTAAAGGAAAAGGCCGTGCATTGAATGAATCTGCAGTGGTGAGTGCAAGGCAATTCAGTATGGACGAAGCAGTAAGGTATGCAGGTACCCGAAATGATCCCAGCAGGATGGCGCAAAACTTCGC
>JAEUVL010000250.1 GCA_016786965.1 Chitinophagaceae bacterium | reverse complement strand
GTCTTCTGGGATTTAAATTGATTAATTAAACATAAACATTTCAAACATGAGAAAAATATCGGTATTATCCACTCTTTCTGCGCTGTTGCTGGTATTAGGCACAGGTTGTCTTAAAGACAAAGGATTTGAAAATGGCCAGTACGGTCTTAATGTATCAGACATCAAGGCAGTGGCTTTTCCAAATGCCAACAAAAGTCCGCTGGGTTATGGTCTTGACGTATCTGCTTCCGCACAGGTGGTAAATGGATTACTTGCTGTAACCTTGGAAACATCTGGTGTTGCTGAAAAAGACATCACCGTTACCATCACGAACACTACAGGTACTGCTACGGCAGGTGACATTTTTGCATATAACGATGCTAATGGCACCAACGTTCAGATACTTCCTGCTTCTTTGTGGTCAATTCCTTTTACTGCAACTATTTCTGCCGGTCAGAAATTTGTTGGTTTACCATTTACTGTAACTAATACCACTACTTTAAATCCCAATCTTTCGTATGGTATTGGTATCACTATTAGTTCAGCTTCTGATGGTTACCAGGTAGCCCAGAATATGAAGAAAATGCTGGTGATCTTCAGTGTAAAGAACAAATATGATGGTCGTTATGAGCTGACGGGATACC
Organism: Chitinophagaceae bacterium; assembly: GCA_016786965.1. Lineage (GTDB taxonomy): Bacteria > Bacteroidota > Bacteroidia > Chitinophagales > Chitinophagaceae > JJ008. The sequence continues at coordinate 8,023 of JAEUVL010000250.1, read as the reverse complement.
ACAACAGGGTACCTTACACATTCCCTTATGAGACTGAAATGAACCTTGAAACCACAGGGCCAAGTTCAGTTATCTTCTGGTGGCCAGAAGTAGGTTCCGTAGGTCATCCTATCGGTATCGGACCAGGCAGCCTTAGCTGGTATGGTCCTACTGTAGCGCCTCAGATCAATTTCGACCCTGCTACTGACTTGGTTGCAAGTGTAGTTGGTACAGATCCTGCTGGCCCGCCCATCACCATGTTTACAGGTGCAGGCAGCCGTCTGAGCAAGTATGATCCTGCTACTAAGCATATCACTGTTGACTGGAACTACAATGGTAACCCATTGAGAGCTTTCTTCGATGATATGGAGTATTTAGGTCCAAGATAATTTTCATGTTTATCTAATAAAAAATAGACCGCCTTTCAAGGCGGTCTATTTTTTTATATTCACTGAGAGCATTGCTGCTAAGCATTAATTATACGTATCTGCTAGAATGCGGAAACTGGCAGGCGTAGCGTTCAGCAATTTCCCTTTCTATGTTTTGGTAAGAGCTATAATTATTTCTCTAAAATCCATTGTGGGTTGATAGCATATTTCTATATTCGCATTTCCATACACTTCCCCAATTTATAAGTTTGGATCAACACAAGTTAACCTTCAAAGGTTGCTTATTTGTATTGATTTAATGAACCGCTTTGTTTGTAGGTACATTAAGCGGGCACAGAATTTTAACCTGTCTGTGACTCTCTCCCTGGGCATGAATGAACGTTGCTGTAAAAGCAATAGTAGAACTATTTGTTTTTGATCAATTAATTATTGAGCAGAAATTCATTCGTAAACCCTAATAAATATATGAACATGAAAAAAGTATCGCTATTGACAATTCTTTCGGCTCTTCTCCTTGTATTGGGTACAGGCTGTCTAAAGGACAAGGGATTTGAAAACGGACAGTATGGTATTAATGTGACGGACATAAAAGCTGTTTCTTTCCCTAATGCAGGATCAAGTCCACTAAGTTTTGGTCTCAATGTTACCGCCTCTCAACAGTTGGTTAATGATTTGCTGGCTGTTTCCCTGGAAACATCAGGGCTGGCAGAAGCAGATGTTTCTGTGACACTTAGTAATACTTCGGGTAACAGCAGCGAGGGAGATGTAAAAAATTATAATGACAATAACCCGGGTGCAAATATCCAGGTTTTGCCTGCTGACTTGTATTCTGTTCCACTTACAGCTACTATTACAACTGGGCAAAAGTTTGTAAAGCTGCCACTAACAGTTTTTAACACCACTAGTTTAAATCCGAATCTTTCATACGGTATCGGACTTACTATTTCTTCCGCCACAAACGGCTACCAGGTGGCACAAAACATGAGAAAAATACTGGTAATTTTTAGTGTAAAGAATCGTCTGGATGGTGTTTATGAAATTACAGGCTCTGCATTAAGGGCTGGCGATCCGGTCTTATCTGGCGATTTTGGGCCTTATGAAAGGAGTATTGAAACATCAGGACCGAATTCAGGTCAGTGGAAAGGAAGTGTATTATGGGCCAATGGATCTTCTTCCGCACTTCCGGCAGGCTATGAACCAAATATCACTGTTGATCCCGCCACGGATGCGATCACATCCATAACGAGTACTGCAGGAATTTTTATGACAGCACCTGTCGTAAGAACGGATATTGTTGGCGCTGTTCAACGGTATGATGTAGCTACAAAAACACTTTATTTCGAGTTTACCTATGGAGCGGGGCCAACTTCACGGCTTTTTTCAATAAAAGCAAAATATTTACGTCCAAGATAATGCACTTGTTTTATTGAAAAGGCTGTCAAAGAGACAGCCTTTTTCTTTGATAAGGCCACAAATCCTATTTTTACAAAAAGATATAAATGGATCAACTGGAAAATCAGCCTAATCAGCTAAATATTGAAATATCAGAGGAAGTGGCAGAAGGAACCTACGCCAACCTGGCAATCATCACTCATTCGCATGCGGAGTTTGTAATAGACTTTGTGAATGTAATGCCGGGAACCCCCAAAAGCAAAGTAAAATCAAGGATCATACTTACCCCACAACATGCCAAGCGATTTATGAAGGCCATGATGGAAAATATTCATAAATACGAATCCATCAACGGACCTATCAAGGACCTGGAAGAGATACAACTCCCCCTGAATTTCGGTGGGCCAACGGCACAGGCATAAGTTTTTAAGAAAGAAATCGTAGATGATAATCCTTTAGTATTTCAGAAGTCAGTGCTTTTCTGGTTTTTTCTGATAAGTGAGAATAACGATTAATACCAGCAGCCTTAGAGGTAAGATTATTTTATCTGCTATCTATCAGGCTTTAACTATAAAATCCCTTCATCTGCGAAGCTGTAGTAGCCTTTTTCGCTTACAATTATATGGTCCATTACACAAATGTCAAGTAGCCGGGCAGCCTCTTTTATTTTGGTTGTTAGGTGTTCGTCGGAGCGGCTCGGTTTAAGGCTGCCCGACGGGTGATTATGGCAGAGAATGATATTAACGGCATCTTCTTCCAGGGCCTTGCGGAGGATGATCCGGGGGTCGGCAATGGTGCTGGTAATGCCGCCTTCACTTATTATTTCAAAATGATTGACCTTATTGGCCTGGTTGAGAAAAAGCACGGCAAATACTTCATGCCGGTAATCTCTTAATTTGGTCTGCAGGTAGCTGGCAATATCCTTACTGCTCCTGATAGTTGACTTCTCCAGCGAAAGAGATGAATGACGTCTTCTTCCAAGCTCCAGCGCAGCCAGTATCGTAATGGCTTTAGCTTCGCCGATACCCTTTACTTTCTTCAGGTCATTTATGGATAATTTACCCAATTCCACGAGATTGTCTTTCCCCAGTTTTAATACATCCCGGGCAAGGCCTACAGCAGTTTTTTCTTTATTTCCGTTATGAATAAGGATGGCCAGTAGCTCTGAATTACTAAGGATCTCAGGCCCGTTAGCTAGTAGTTTTTCACGGGGTCGGTCGTCTTTTGCCCATTGTTTAATAGAGTACTTATGCTCTTGCATAGAACAATTATAGCTAATATTTTTATATCATTAACACCTCAGCAGGTGTAAATAATAACAAGCCGCCAGATAAGATATCCCAACCTATTGAAAACACTAAATCTGGTATGTATGAAAACCAAATCCTTAACTCCTGTGGGTTCACTGCACCCCATTCTTTTCTTTGCAGTGGTTTATGCAGTTGCGTTAGTGCTGTCTATATTTATTTGTTCTTCCCTGTTCTACAGTTGCAATGCCAGCTCCTCCCGGGTAAAAAACAGCGAACCTGCCCTTGAGAATAACCGGGAGGAAAAAGCACCGTCTGCTGCTGTTGTCATGCGATAAACGGATTAAACTGGTTTATATGCAGGAAGACGGGTTCCCGGAACAGTACAAGCGCAGTTTTTTTTGCTAATCCCATAGCTGAATTAGTATCTTCGCCGCACATTTTCAGCCATGCAAACTGCTAAAATATTCGCCGGAACAGGCTCTCAGCAATTAGCCGAACAAATCTGTAAAAGGTATGGTACAAGACTGGGAAAGGTCAATATCCAGCGCTTCAGCGACGGGGAGATCAGCCCAATTTTCCTGGAAAGTGTAAGGGGAGACTATGTTTTCCTGGTACAAAGCACCTTTTCGCCAGCCGAGAACTTAATGGAATTGCTTCTGATGATAGATGCGGCCCGCAGAGCGTCCGCTTATAAGGTGATTGCAGTTATTCCTTACTATGGCTATGCCCGGCAAGACCGGAAGGACCGCCCCAGGGTGGCTATTGGTAGTAAGCTGGTTGCCAATATGTTAGTAGCTGCGGGTGCCGACAGGGTAATAACTATGGACCTGCATGCTCCCCAGATACAAGGATATTTTGACATACCCGTGGACCACCTTGATAGTCATGCAGTTTTTATCCCTTATATAGAAAATCTGAAGCTGGAAAACCTTACCTTTGCGGCCCCCGATGTGGGAGCAACAAACCGCATCAGGGAAATAGCCAGTTATTTCAATGCCGAAATGGTGATCTGCGATAAGCACCGTAAGCGGGCCAACGAAATTGCCAGCATGGTGGTGATAGGTGATGTGACAAACCGGGACGTGGTAATTATTGACGATATCTGTGATACCGGCGGCACACTGGCAAAAAGTGCAGGTCTTTTAAAAGAAAAGGGAGCAAGGAGTGTGAGGGCATTGATTACCCACCCGGTATTGAGCGGAAAGGCATATGACAACATTGAGAATAGTGTGCTCGAAGAACTGATCGTGTGTGATACGATACCGGTGAGAAAGGAAAGTCAGAAAATAAAAGTGCTGAGTGTGGCTGAACTTTTCGCAGTAGCTATCCGCAATGCGTATGAAAATAAGAGCATAACAAGCCTGTTCATTCATTCGCAGCGAAGAGACAAATAGTTGACAAGTATGCATGTCAACAACAGAACTTGTAAAAATTTAAACAACATAACAATGAAATCAATTACAATCGAAGGACAACTGAGGACCGGATTCGGCAAAGGCGCCACCCGACAACTCCGCTCTCAGGGACTGGTGCCCGGTGTAATTTATGGCGGCTCAGAGGAGATCAGTTTTGCTGCTCCTGCTGCGGCTTTCAAAAAATTAGTGTACACCCCAAGTTTCCAGGTAGCTGAAGTAGTGTTGGACGGTAAGACATACCGTACGATCATGAAAGATCTGCAGTTTGACAAGATAGATGACAAGCTCATCCATATCGATTTACTGGAACTGGTAGAAGACAAGAAAGTGATCGCAGATATTCCGCTGAAGCTGGTAGGTGCTTCTAAAGGAGTAAAGGATGGTGGTAAACTGGTTACCAAAATGAAATCACTGAAAGTAAAAACATTACCTAAATACCTGAAAGAGCAGATCGAAGTAAACATTGACAGCCTGGAACTGAACGGTAATATCCGGGTAGAAGATGTGAAGGTGGACAATTATGAGTTTTTGAATTCTCCCCGTATTCCTATCGCTTCTGTGGTATTGACAAGACAATTAAAACAGGAAGAAGCAACTGCTGCGCCTGCTGCAAAAGCTGCCGCACCTGCTGCCGCTGCTGCTGCGCCTGCTGCGAAACCTGCTGCAAAGAAATAATCTCTTTGCTTCCGATATTTAAACCCATCCCTTTTCCGGGCTGGGTTTTTTTATGCACTATTTCCGATATTTGATTGAATAGAATTAGAATAATGAAATACCTCGTAGTTGGATTGGGAAATATTGGCGATGAATATGCACACACCCGGCATAACATAGGGTTTGATGTGGTGAATGCATTTGTACAAAAGCATGGCGGAAGTTTTACTACCAGCAGGCTGGCGTATGTGGCCGAGGTAAAGTGGAAAGGGAAAGCCTTTGTGTGCATTTGCCCCACTACCTACATGAACCTGAGTGGAAAAGCCGTGAAATATTGGATGGATAAGGAGAAAATAAGCACCGACAGGATACTGGTAATAGTAGACGATATCGCCCTTCCGCTGAGCAAACTGCGGGTGCGTCCCGGTGGCAGCGATGCTGGCCACAACGGGCTGAAAAGCATTTTTGAACTGCTGGGAACACATGAATATCCCAAGCTTCGCTTTGGTATCGGCAATGATTACCCCAAAGGGCTGCAGGCTGAATTTGTACTGGGCAAATGGAGAACTGAAGAAGTACCCCTGGTAAAATTAAAGATAGAAAAGGCCGTGGAAATCATCGAAATCTTTGCCACACAAGGGATTACCACCGCCATGAATAAGGTAAATAATCAGGAGTTTTCACTATGAGAAGTGAGATTGATTACTTACTTTAGCAGCCCGACTGTAACCGGTAGCACCGGATACAACCAACCTTTCGGAATTAAAATCCAATTGACATAATGAATGCCTGAATATATGGGATGAACAGCCCTTTGGTGTATCCGATATATTTATTAAAAACACAGCCATTGTATGAAAATTTTTTGTGTAGGCCGCAATTATGTGGCACATGCCCAGGAACTGGGAAATGAAGTTCCCGACGAACCGGTCATTTTTATGAAGCCCAAAAGTGCTTTATTACAACCGCATACACCATTCTATTATCCCGAGTTTACCAACGAGCTGCATTATGAATGTGAACTGGTGATCCGTATCAGTAAGAATGGAAAATATATCCAGGACAAGTTTGCTGCTAAATATTATGATGCTATCACTGCCGGTATCGATTTTACCGCCCGTGATATCCAAAATGAATTGAAAGAAAAAGGATTGCCCTGGGAAAAAGCGAAGGCATGGGATAACTCTGCCGTGATCGGTAAATGGATACCTTTTGGCAATATAAAAAACAAGAAGGATATAAACTTCTGTATGTACAAGAATAAAGAACTGGTGCAACAGAGCAATTCTTCTAATATGATACACAGTTTTGATAAAATAGTAGCCTATATCTCCAACTTTTTCTCGGTGAATATAGGAGATGTGATCTTTACCGGCACACCGGCCGGAGTGGGAGAAGTGGTGGTGGGAGATGAACTGGAAGGATTTATTGAAGACGACAGCATGTTTACCCTGGAAGTAAAATAAGCACCAAACCAATTGCTTTATATCAAAGCCATCTGTTTTAATACAGGTGGCTTTTCTTTTCAGGGGCACCGCTTTCCCTTATTTTTGCTAGGCTGCAATGCTTGCTAATAAATGATTGATATAAACATACTCCTGAGAGCCTACCGCCTGATGTGCCAGGCCAGCGCAATGGCCGATACCTACGAGGCAAATCGCCCTGTTTGCAAGTATGTGCATTCCACCTCCCGCGGACATGAGGCTATACAACTGGCGGCAGCATTTCATTTGCATCCGCATGATTATGTAAGCCCTTATTACCGGGACGAGAGCCTGATCATGGGTATCGGCTTTTCTCCTTATGAGCAGATGCTGCAATTGCTCGCTAAGGGCAATGATATATTTACCGGTGGCCGGGAATATTATTCTCATCCCAATTATAAAGGAGGTGACCGCCCTACAATTATACACCAGAGCAGTGCAACAGGAATGCAGGCGATTCCAACTACAGGAGTGGCGCAAGGAGTGAAGTATAGGGCCCAAACATCAGAAGGATTCAGAGAAACCGTTGTTCTCTGTTCTCTTGGAGACGCCAGTATGACAGAAGGAGAAGTAAGCGAAGCGTTACAATTTGCCGTGTTGAAACAATTGCCGATCATTTACTTAGTGCAGGATAATAACTGGGGCATCAGCGTTACTGCTGAAGAAGCCAGGGCCATGAATGCATTTGAATTTGCCGCCGGATTTAAAGGATTAAAAAGGGTACAGGTGGATGGCAGCGATTTTGAAGCCTCTTATGCTGTGATGAAAGAAGTAGTTGATTTTGTGCGCCAGGAAAGGAAACCATACCTGGTTCATGCACAAGTACCCCTGCTCGGGCATCATACCAGTGGTGTAAGAAAGGAATTCTACCGAACGGAAGAAGACTTGGCCAGGCATTCTGTAAATGATCCTGTTCCAAAACTTAGGCAAAAATTATTAGAAAGGCAAGTACCTGAGAATGAGATAATACAAATAGAAAAGGAAGCTCTTGCATTGGTCTCCAATGATTTTGCGAGAGCAATGGCAGCGCCGGAGCCAGATCCTGCCACCGTTGAGCAACATGTATTCGCCCCTACACTTGTTACGGAAGAGAAGGGAGAGAGGTGCCCGGCCGGAGCTGAGAAGGTAATGATGGTGGATGCAGCTTTATTTGCCATTCGTGAAATAATGGAAGCGCATCCTGAAGCAGTATTATATGGACAGGATGTGGGTAAACGATTGGGTGGGGTATTCAGAGAAGCTGCCACATTGGGCGAACAGTTTGGCGAGCACCGGGTGTTTAATACCGCCATACAGGAAGCATATGTGGTGGGATCGACTGCAGGCATGAGTGCTGTAGGATTGAAACCCATCGTCGAGGTGCAATTTGCAGATTATATCTATCCAGGGTTTAACCAACTGGTAACGGAGGTATCAAAGAGTTGTTACCTGAGTTGTGGTAAATTTCCTGTGTCCATGAT
>JAEUVL010000249.1 GCA_016786965.1 Chitinophagaceae bacterium | reverse complement strand
CCATTGAAAACGGGTGATCTCAATGGCCGCCTCTCCTTCTTTTAGTTTGGCTTTTACTTCTTTCCAATCAGTGGGAGTGATCTTTAATAGCTTTTTAAAGTCTTTTGCTTTGGACGCCAGTTCATTCTCCATGCTGGCCACCTCCTGTTGCAGGGCTTTCAGGTTTTCAGCTGCCGGTTTTATAGTATCAGGCTGAACGCCTAGTTCAGATGCTTTAAAATACTGCCGGATCAGTTGTTGTTTTTTATCCAACCAGTCATTATACAATTTCGCTATGGAAGGGTCATTGCTTTTAAGAAAGGCTTCTTTTCTTCTTTTGGTGCCTTGCAATGAAATTGACTTTGTCAGTAATAAATTATTATAGGCCTGTTCAGCAGCAGCAGGGAAAAAGCTGGGTTGTTTTTCTTTAACTACTTTAACGTAGCTGTGAAAATTTTCGTAACCTTCTTTCAGTTTAGCATTATAGTAAGTAACGAAGGCCCTTTCGCCAAAGGAGAATATAATATCGTTGATCCAGCCGGTATTGAGCAGGAATAATTCATGATAAAGGTCTTTTGCTTCATTCCATTTACGGTCACGCATATTGAAATAAGCAAAATCGGAAAATGGTTTGGTCGATTCACGGAAGTCACGGGTGGTACGGATTTGTTGCAGGATAGTTGGGTAGACTTCCCTGTATTGCGGCGACTTTAGAAATGCCAGTTGGGTGGCCCTGAAGTATTTGGTGCTGACATCGGCATAAGAGCTGAAACTGTTATAATAAGTGTTTGTCTGATCTATATAGTATTGAAGGGGCTTGGATACCAACTTGTCTTTACCTCTTTTGAGCAGGTATATGGGTGACATGGACAGGTCGTATAATTTCAGATTGGGATATTGTGCTTTCTGGCAATTTACCCAACTGGTATAGGCTGTGTCACGGCTATACCATAACTTTTCTGCATCGGCATATTTTCTTAAGTACTCGCTGGCTACTGCTGCATTGGTAAGGCGGATATATTCCTGGCCCTGGCAGGGCAGGTTGTAAGCGGCAAACATTTTGGCCAGTTCAGCATTCTGCAATTCAGAGGAAGTGACATATGATTCATAGTCCCCGGTATAAAAATAGAACAGTGTATGAGCCGACAATGCTTCATTCCGGTAAGAGGTTTTCAGCAGATCCGATGAAGCTGTTTGAGAAAGTGTTTCGATCTTACGGATGTACTCTTCTGCTTTTTGATAATCCCCGGCCTTTGCTAAAAAAAGGATATAGTAGAGATAAGAAGTATGCTCTGCTTTTTCATCCGTTACAAATTGCAGCGTATGCTCGTAATACTTCTTGGCATTCTTGAAGTCTCCATTTCGTTCAAAGGCATACGCCACACCGGTATAATTGGCAAATGATTGAAAGGAAGTGTATTTGTCCAGGAAGGCAATGGCTTTGGTGGCATTTTGGGGGTCCTTTGTTTCATATAGCCCCGGGTAGATCGTATTATACCAAAGGTTCATGCTGTCGCTGCCATAGTTTGGGTTGGGTTGTGTCAGACCGACTGACTCCCGCATTATTCTATCGGCTTTGTCTCCACAGGTTTTGGCCAGGGCCGCATCGGGAGTTTGATTTTCGAAAAGGGTTTTCAGCAGATAGTAATTGGTATAGGTCTGCAGTTCTTTCTTTTTTTCAACCAGCGTATATAATTCTTTGGCGAGGGTCAGTGCTTTCTTTTTATCCTCCAGCTGAAGAAACACATCATAGTATTTTTTATCAAAACCCTCCTGTGTTTGTGCAGAGAGCGAAAGGGCAAATACAGTGATCAATATGGTGGTAAGGAAAACTTGTTTGAAGAAGGACCGTGTCATTTTAAAGGAATATGGTTTTTGAAAGCAGAAGATAAGAAAAATCAATGAAACAGGTGGGCGGGGTATAGTAAAGGAAGCAGGTGTCTTTGCAGGCATTGTTCATCGCTAGTCCAGGTCAATGGGCGGAAGCTGTCTTCTCTCCAATTCTCTTTTATATTTCCTGATCATCTTTTTATTGTTTTTGGCGCCAACGCTGCTGGCCATACCGCTGATAGCAATTTTTATAAGATAATTAATGGCTGATTTATCCCGCTGGCGGATAAAGAATACATTACCGGTGCGGGACGAATTGTTTCGACGGATAATAAATGTATTCGC
>JAEUVL010000240.1 GCA_016786965.1 Chitinophagaceae bacterium | reverse complement strand
TTCTTTTGATGCCATGTCGATCAGCTCAACGGAAGAAGCCAGGCCACGGGTTGTTTTTTTGTCAAACACCTGGCCTTTTACCCATAGTGTTTTGTATGGCCGGATATCTTCTCTCAGTTCAAAACTGTAAATATCATAGGCTCCCTTGGTGTCGCTTCTGTCGCTGGCATAATAGGCGGTCTTGCCATCCGCTGCTATAAAGAGAGTACCCTCATCGCTGGTAGTGTTGATAGGGTAACCGAGGTTTACGGGTTTACTCCATTTATCACCGGGTTCTTTTCTTGCATAAAAAAGATCATCGCCGCCGTAGCCGGGCCATCCGTTGGAAACAAAATATAATGTTTGATTATCGGCATGAATAAAAGGGCACTGATCATCACCGGCAGTGTTGATGCCGGGGCCCAGGTTTTCCGGTGCGCTCCAGCGGCCGTTGGGCTGCAGGTAACAGACATAAATATCAATACCGCCGTAACCCCCTAACCGGCGGCTGGCAAAGTAGAGATTTCTTTTGTCAGGAGAAAGGCAGGGTTGGGCATCCCACTGATCAGAATTGAGGCGCCCGCCGAGATTCTTTGGTGCAGACCAATTCACCGAATCTGTTTTGTAAGATTGGTACAGGTCATAATTACCGTACCCTTCCAGTCGGCCGGTAGCAGTAAATACCATCCATTCACCATCGGCAGAAATATTTTGGGCTGCTTCATTATGATCGGTGTTTATTCCGCCTTCTATTTCTTTTGCTGGTTCCCATTTACCATCTTTTAATTCGGAGTAATAGAAATCCTCGTTGGTATTATTGATCCGGCGGGTAAAGACCAGTTTTTTTCCATCAATGCTCAGCGTAGGAAAATACTCTGATTCAACGCTATTAACTGTATTGCCAAGGTTTTGGGGAGCGAATACATAATTTTTTTGGGTGTTGTTTTTCTCCTGGTCGATCGCAAATTCATAATTCTTTTTTTGCTGTTGTATCCGGTTTAATGCGGTGGTGTTCTTCGGGGGCTTGCGGGTGAGAAGATCATTTACGGCATACAATGCTTTTTCAAAAGCACCCTGGCCGGCCAGTTGCGCAGCATACAGCGCTTTGTAATCAAGTGTATAATTAGAGTCGATGGCAAAAGCTTTTTCATAACCGGCTATGCTGCTGGTATGGTTTTTTAATTTGGCATATACGGAGGCAAGGGCCAGGTAAGCATCAACATAATTCTTATCGGATTCAATGGCCTGTTGCAGCAAGCCGGCAGCGCTGATAAAATTTCCCTTCTCCGCCCGTTGC
>JAEUVL010000201.1 GCA_016786965.1 Chitinophagaceae bacterium | reverse complement strand
TCTCCCGGTAACTTCCGGCTCGATTCTTTACCCACCTCGGAGATCAATATTCCCATCCAGATCAACCTGAAACCCATGTATGCTATGGCGGAAAAAAGTGTGGACACCGTCTTCACTTCTCCCGGCTACCCGGATGGCTGGGTGCAGGATGGTTGCGATACCCGCTTTAAATATGTCTTTCGCCGCAGCCCGCTGAAGATAAGCGGCGTTGGCAATTCCATGAATATCGGGTTTACCGGTTTTTATAAGATCGTGGGCTCCACCCGGCTTTGCGCCAGCGGTACTATTCTTTCTCCCTGGACACCCGCCTGCAAATGCGGCTTTAGCGAACCTGAACGACGGGTGAATGTTTCTTTCTCCAATTCAGTAATGGTGCTGCCTGATTTTAAAGTCAATTTATCCGTCAAAAGAAATGAACCTGAACCATTGGACAAATGCGAAGTGTGTTTCTGGGGACAGGACATTACCAAACAAGTAATGAAAGGGCTGACGGCCGAACTGGACGCTTCTAAAGTATCTATGGAAAAGACCTATGGTTCCGTCAACCTCAAACCACGGTTTCAGCAGGTATGGGACCAACTCAATAAGGTGTACAGCCTGTATGGCCTGGGCTGGCTGCAGATCAACCCGCAGAAGATCCGTATCAACAATCTTTTTATCAATAAAGATTCACTGAATATATTCCTGGGCCTGTCAGCAAAACCGGTTATTAGTTTTGAAAAGCCCGCCGAAAAGAGATCTGCCATTCCCAATATGGGCACATTCAGCCGCAAGCAGGGGTTTTCGATATTTATGGATGCTGTGCTCAGTTATGATTCGCTGAGCAATATCATGAACATGAGCATCCGGGGCAAAGAGTTTGATTTCAAAAAAGGATTCATTAAAAAGAAATTCATCCTGGACTCCTGTAAAGTATATGGTGGCGGTTTTGAAAAACTAGTCATTAAGATCAATTTTTCCGGAACCAACAACGGTGTGGTGTACCTGGTAGGCAAACCGGTATATGATAAGGACAAACGCACCCTTGAAGTGCAGGATATTGATTTTGATATTAAATCGAAGAATTTCCTGCTTGGCTCTGCCGACTGGCTTTTTGATAAAAAGATCACCAAAGAAATAAGCAAGTATGCCAGCTTCGACCTGGGTGCCTATATTGATACAGCGAAAACAACCATCAACCAGCAACTGAACCAGGAACTGATCAAGGGGGTACGAAGCTTTGGAAATATAAAGGATATCAAACTCATCGGCCTATATCCTATGCAGCAGCACCTGGTGATACGCAGCAACTGTGCCGGCGATCTGTCGGTGAAGGTGGAATCAGTGAATTTCAGTTTGTAACATCTGTCAATTATCATCTGACATCTCATCAGGTGTTGCCTTAAAAGAAAAATTGCGTTGTGCCAGGTAGCTGAACACCACCACAATGCAGATAGTGAGTATCTGTGCGGCTACCGGGTAGATCCGCA
>JAEUVL010000196.1 GCA_016786965.1 Chitinophagaceae bacterium | reverse complement strand
GGCAAAAATACGGCTTGCCCCACTGATTCTTCCGATTCAAATGATTTTTATGATTTCATTACTGGTACCGCTTTGTGTATTAGTTTTGCAACCCAATGAAATGAGCCGGGAAAGAAGATTTTCTTCAAAAGAGTAAGGGTTCTGGCGAAATTTCAATAACAAACAAAACACAGATGAAAGTAACTGATCATATTGCACAGGCGAAAGGCACCCTCATCTCCTTTGAGGTATTACCCCCCTTAAAGGGAAAAGGTATCGAAGCATTGTACAAACACCTGGACCCGTTGATGGAATTCAAGCCCTCCTTTATTAATGTTACCTATCACCGAAGTGAGCATGTCTTTAAAAAAAGGGCGGATGGCACTTTTGAGAAAGTAGTGGTAAGAAAGAGACCGGGTACAGAGAGTATTTGTGCGGCCATTATGAATAAGTATAACGTAGATACAGTGCCGCATTTGATCTGTGGCGGCTTTAGCATAAATGAAACAGAAGATGCCCTGATCAACCTCCGCTATCTTGGTATTGATAATGTGCTGGTGCTGAGGGGTGATGCTGCTAAGAATGAAACAGCATTTGAGCCGGAACCGGGCGGGCATAAATTCGCCAGCGACCTGCTAAAACAAGTAGCCAACCTGAACGCAGGTATCTACCTGGAAGATGACCTGAAGGGAACTCACAAAACAGAATTCTGCATAGGGGTGGCTGGCTACCCGGAAAAACATTTTGAAGCACCTAATATGGATACCGACCTGCAATACCTGAAAGCGAAAGTAGAAGCAGGGGCTGACTATATCATCACCCAGATGTTTTTTGACAATGCTAAATTCTTTGCCTTTGTGGAAGCCTGCCGGGCTATCGGAATCAATGTGCCTATCATTCCGGGTTTGAAACCGATCTATAACAAAAAACAATTGACCATTTTACCCAAGACATTCCATATTGATCTCCCGGCAGACCTTTCTAATGAAGTGCTGAAGTGCAAAACGGATGAGGAAGTGGAAAAGATCGGGCAAGAGTGGCTGTTAGAACAATCTAAAGACCTGAAGAAAAAAGGAGTTCCTGTTCTCCATTATTACACATTGGGCAAGCCGCATGTGATAGCGAATGTGGTGAAAGAATTATAAGTTACAGATACAAATAAGCTGTAAAAAAACTCTCCCGGTCGGGAGAGTTTTTTGTTTAATAGAAAATTCTTTTACCGTATAAGTGTTACCGTGCCATTAAGCTGAACCGGTGCACCGTCTGCATCTGTAAACTGAATGAGATAAACGTACACCCCGGAACCCTGTTTTACGCCACCGAAATTACCATCCCAACCTTTTTGTGCATTGACCGTTTCGTACACAGTACCACCCCAACGGTTCCAGATGGTCATTTTATATCCTTTTACTAATTGAGTGATCAACGGCCGGAAAACATCATTCAAACCATCCCCATTTGGTGTAAAAGCGCTTGGTACAATAAACGGAATACATTTAGCATCAAACAGGGTGATGCTGTCGGTACCTGCACACCCATTATTATCTGTTACAGTCAGTTTATACTGACCAAACTTATTGATAATGATCTTGGCATTGGTGCTGCCATCGCTCCACAGATATTGGTTATAGCCAGATACTTTTACGGCAATCTCATTGCCATGGCAGAAGGACATATCTCCCGGCAGGAAGTCTTTGGGCAATGCAAATATGGTGAGGATATTGATCGTATCGGAGGCCTTACAGCCAAAACCATCTTCCACTTTTACCCAGTAGGTACCTATATCATTCGCTGAAAAAGTTGATTGACTGGAGCCATCATGCCAGCTATAGCTTGAAAAATTGCCTGGTGACAGGATGGAAGTCGAGCCAATGCAAATGCCTTTATCAGGGCCTAATGAAGGCTTAGGCAGTGGGGTTACATTTACTGTTGTTTCGCTTCGGTTCTTACAACTATTTGCATCCGTACCTGTAACGGCATAAATAGAGGTGACTGTAGGCTTTGCGATCACCACCGGCCCATTAGTTGTATTAAGAGAAGCAGATGCATCCCAACTGTAAGAAAGGGAAGACCCGCTGGCAGTAAGTGTAATGGAGTCACCATTGCAAATAGTGTTGCCTGATGGTGATACAGAAATGGTTGGTAATGCTTTTACTGTAACTAAAACATTGGAAGTGTTTTTGCAACCAGCGCTGTCAGTGGCCGTAATGGTGTAGGTAGTGTTCACCAAAGGGAATGCCTTTACAGTATCATTGTCAGAAACAGTAAGAGAACCTGTTGGCGACCATTCGTAGGTGGCGGCAGTGCCGGTGGCAACCAGTTGTATTGAATCTCCAAGACAAACAGAAGGTGATGCCGGTAAAACAGAAATAATGGGCGGCGGTTTTACTGTTACCGTTACAGGGACACGAATGCTTTCCACGCCATCTATATCCTGAGAAACATACCAGGTATAGATGCCCGGTACAGCGGTTGAAGGAGTTGGTGCTGTAAATGCAGGAATGCCTCCCGTAGCAGTCGTGTACCAACGGATAACCCCAGGACCGGAGGCAGACAAGGCACTTGCGGTTTGATTGACACAATAATACACATTCGGGCTGCTGACCGAAGGTGGGGGGCTTATCGGGTAGGGCGAAATAGTGATATTAAGAGAACGGTTCGAACACCGACTGGCTACTGTACCTGTACCAATGCCTGAAATGGTATAAGTAACCGGGTCGGTACTTACAGTTGCATTTACCAATGTGCCGGTAGTGGTGCTTAGAAAAGTGGCCGGCGACCAGGTCCAGTTATAATAATCGCCGTTTACGATATTGACGGGTAAAACAGAGCCAGTGGGTTGAACGATAACACTGCCCGAGGGATAAAAGGTTCCATTATACATGAAGCCGGGCTCAGTTTCAGTAAATGCCTCATCCAGGTCGGCTTCATTTAAAATATAAGCATAAGAAAAAGTGGTACTGTCGCCCGGAGGAATATTTCCGATATTAAAAACAAGGCCTATTCCCACGTCGTTCACAGAAGAATCAGCGTACATATAGTTGGGATGCAGCACATAGATACTTTCCAGATCTGCATCAGCCAGTAAGCCGGTACGTAAAATAAAACATCTTGCCTGGCAATCTTTAGTACCCAACCCTAAGTAAGAGGAAGGATAGCTCTGTCCTGTAGCTGTTACAAGCGTCTTATTATATGTATTGGGAAGCTGGTAGGCGATCTTATTCTTAGTGGTAAAGCTTGAAGTAATGGAGACTTCGTTGTCCGGATCAACAGTACGCATATAGTAAATATTACGCAGCGTATCCACCCCGTTATTCTTTAAAAATACATTGGCCGTAAAATACGATTTGGTGTTTTTCAGCGCAATGGTTTGCCGTACCACCAGGTCACCTACTGCCCCCTGCCATACGCCTCTTTTTTCAGTGGCTGTGGCGGTATAAGAAATATTACCACCTGTAAGCAGGCCGGTATAGCCAGTGCTGCCGAATGTTTGGTAATTATTAGACCATGCATTGCTTTTTACGCCATTTACCTGTATGGTGAAACCTTCCTGTACAGTGCCCGGCATAAAATAATCGCCAAAATAAGCAGGGTTGCCGGTTGTCCATCCGTCTTTACCATAATCTGCTACAAAACCAAGTGCATTGGACCGTGCAGCATATAACGAGGTAACGGGATTGTACAAAGAGTTGAATAAAGGAGTGGGCCGGCTATGATAGCCTGCAGGAGCATCGGCTGGTGTACCAAACGCACCATTGGGCGCAATACCTATTTCTACAAAATCTCCCTGAAGAAAGATACAACCTTCTGATTGCTGGGCTTGTAAAGAAAAACTGTAAATAAAGCATAGAGACAGAATTACAAATCTGAAAGAAGGGTATGGTGAGGATGATCGCATGGCATACTTTATAAGCAGTAGTGTAATCCGTTCTTTACGATATGAAAGGTAGGCGAAATCTTTTACGGCTAAAAGGCAGAAATGTAAAAAAAAATAAAATCTTTACGCCAAAGGGCCAAAACCAGCCCTTTGGCGGATTTTGGCCCTTTAAAAAATAGCAGAACTTTTATTTGGAAATAGCTTCTAACACTTTCTGATCAATAGTTACCGGGTATTTTTTTCGCAAGGATTCATCCCATTCTTTTTCCAGCAAGATCTGATAATCGTTTATCACCAATCCTTTAGCTTCATTAAAGCTCCGCTGTGTAGGCTCAGGATATACCGCCACGATATAGGCAAATGAGGCGGTATTGTCATTAGTATTCACCAGCGGAGTGGTGACCATGCCGGCTTTGGGCAACATTTTGTTGAGATTAGGTATCTGGTTCCATTCATACCGGGAAGAGTCGGCAATTACCTTTTCGGAAAAGAGTTCAACATCTGTTCTCCAGCCAGCCGGTTTGTTTTTTACTTTATCAAATAAGGCTTTAGCCGTATTCTCATCAGCGCAGAAAAAGAGAACTGCATCGGCGCTTTGTTTCCAGGTGTAGGTCTTTTTATTTTTCTCGTACAACGAACGCAAGGCAGCGCTGTCATTTTGGGCTTTGTTCCATACTTCCTGCTGCATGATCTCAAAAAAGAGATTACCATCGGTGAATTCGACCATCTGTGTACGGAACTCATCACTGAAATCTTCCAGGTGGTCTTTGTAGTAATTCAGCAGGGAAAACTGGATCCACTCTTCTCGTACCTGTTCATGTGGTTTGGCCCCGGTACCATCCTGCTTGTAGCGGTAGGTATTAGCATAGTTTACCCAATGAGTGGCGTTGTATATGGAATCGCCAATACTGAACATAGGAGTGGTGGCGATAATGGTACGGCCGAGTTCTGTCATCGGTTTCAGGTCCAGCACACTATCACTCATAGCCCACATGGCGGCATCATTGTAGGGGAATTTTTTAAAACCCGCCTTGTCCATTACTTTTTTATAAATAAAATCACGGGAAGATTTCCAGCGTCCGTCCGTCATTATTTTCTGCTGCAATTCCTGTTGGTTATTTTTATCATTCACATCTGACACCACGGGCTTTTTTGATATCCGTTTTATGATATGCCAGCCATGTGAGGTTAGGAAAGGTTTGCTTACGGCTTCATCTTTTGCTAGGGTCCAGAGGGCATTTTCGAAAGAAGGTTCGTACTGTCCCACACCGATATCAGGCATAATGCCATTGTTGGCGGCTGTTACGTAATCATTACTGAAAGCATTTGCCAGGCGGTTGAAATTATCACCTGCCAGTATACGCTTGTACAGGGAATCCGCACGGCGGGCAATCTCTTTTTTCATTGCATCATCGGCTCCGGGAGGGATGGCCAGCAGTATTTGTTGAGCCTTTATTTTACCGGCCGCTTTTCTTTCGCCGAGGTTCTTGAAAATATGATAACCGATCTTGGACCGAACGGCCACAGAATATTTGCCAGTGGGAGTATTGTAAATAGCATTCTCAAATTCATAAGGCAGAGTGAAAACGGTAATATAACCCAGTTCACCTTTATTCGTTTTGGCTGCAGGATCATCGGAATTGTCGGCCGCTACCTGCATGAAATCATCTCCCTTTTGCAGGCGGTTAAATATCTCGTCTCTTTTTTTCTGCGCTGCAATGGTATCGGGGAAGCCAGTTGCGTTTCTAAATGAAATAAAAATATGGGCCACCCTGATATCCTTCTGGCTGCGTTGAAACGCCTCAGCCGTCATACGGTTCATCATATCCGGATCGGTCATATAATTATCAGCGATCTGGGTGCGAAGATTTGCCACTTCTATTTTCAGGTGTGGAAGAGTATCGTAATGGCGATCATATGCCTGGCGGATCTTCAACCTGGATTTGATATAAAGATCCAGGTAGTCGCTGATTGATTTAGCCTTGTTGGTAACAGGCTGTACATTGTTTTTATTATAGGCACGGAGAAACTCTTTTGCATCAACTGCATAGTTGCCGTAGGTAAAAAGGGTTTGGGAAGAAGCAGAGATCATTCCGGCACAGGCGATGATCAAAGCGAGGAATTTCTTATTCATATTAAGGTTACTGGTTTTATACTAATTGGATATTTAATTACTGGCCTTTCAGTTTCAGCTGCAACACTTCATCTATCTGCTGGTAGGTCAGTTTTTTTGCAACGATCCTTTTGTCTTTGTCAAGCAAATATAATGTAGGGAAAGACTGCACATCGTATAACTGTGAGTAGCCTGGTATGCCTGCATCTATCCTTGACTTATCATCTGCTTTGGAGTAGTACACATGTGTCCATGATTGAAGGTGCTGTTCGTTAATGAAGGCCAGCCAGTCTTTCTTTCCACCGTCGGTTTCTTTGGCTACAGCAAATAATTTCAGACCAGCTGCTTTCCACTTAGCCGTGTAAAAAGAGTCAAGCTTAGGCAGCACTTCTTTACAATGACCACAGGTAGGGTCCCAAAATGCTACAATGGTATACTCGGCCGGAATGGCATACAATGAGGTAAGAGTGCCGGAGGAATCAGGCAATTCAATATCTGATGCTGGGGTACCCATGATATTAGCCATCAGGCTGTAAGCACGGTTGGTGATGGTCTTGCGCCCTGCTTCATTCAGCCAGCTATAGTTTTTATTGGCAAAATATTTTTCAAACAGGTGGACAAAAATGGCATCTTCCCACATGTATTGCTGATTCAGGTAGCGGTTCACAAATTTTATCAGCAGGAAGCGGTTCATTTCTTCGTTGATACTGGCATAGCTAAGCATCCAGTCTATTTCCTTAATGACAGAGTCTGGCTGAGGTTGTACCAGTTGGGTAAAATATTTATTCAGTTTATCATCAAAAAATGGAGTGTAGGCCAGTCGCCCATCCCAGAAGCTTACGCCATCCCAATAATGATTTTTGAAATAAGTATATGCGGCTATTGAATCTTCCTTATTGGCAGGGTTTCTCATTTTACCGGTCAGTTCAGGTTCACGCATGCACATTAGCAGGGCAGTAAGAATTGTGCCCGGATGTTTGTTGATCAGCTCTTCCCGGTGGGTTTTTACCACATTATCGATCTTGATGAGTTCTTCTGTAAGGCGGGCCGAATCGGCTTTATTGGGTGAAGCCTTAAGCTCTTGCTGTAGTTTATTAATGTCTTTGCCCTTCGAGATCATGTATTGCTGGTAGTCCACAAAAAGCTCATTGTCGGTAGAGTTAACAAACTTGGCACCTTTGTCTATGGTAGCCGTATCGGCACTGATAGCAAAATTTTGCTGCCTGTCCACCAGTATTTCAAAAAAGCCGGATTTGTTCGGATAGCCGATCAGGTAGATACCGCCCTGGAGGGGTTTGCTCCCTTTAAAAACGGCTTCACTTTTATCATTCAGCAATGCCGAATCAATAATAGGATAGGTTTTGCCAAAATAATGGCCCAGGTAGATATATTGGTTCTTAAATGGTTTGAAGGTCACTTTGATCTCATAACCCGTTTGTCCAACGGCAGCCAAAGTCAGTAATAAAGTCAATGTTGATAAAATCCTTTTCATAAGTCAGAATGAGGGAGGTAAAGATAAGTTGAACGCTCAAAAGTTCAGAGTTTTACGACAGAAGACATTTGGAGATGAAAAATGGTTGTAATGTAATGATTCTTAAGTTTTGGTGCAGCAGGAACCGTTTAACGGCCACCTAACTTTAATCTGTTAAACCTCAAACCTTAAACATATTTTTGCGCCGTGAGAAAAAAGAAAAAAAATATTGTACTGGAAAGGGTGCTGGTAGCGGATTATGCTGCGGAAGGTAAGAGCCTGGCCCGGGTGGACGGCAAGGTTATTTTTATAGAGAATGCAGTGCCGGGTGATGTGGTGGATGTGCGCCTATTGAAAAGCAAAAAGGACTGGGCAGAAGGAGTGGTCATACTTACCCATAGCTATTCAGCCGACCGGGTGGAACCCTTTTGTACCCATTTTGGTATATGCGGCGGGTGCAAATGGCAAATGCTGCCCTAC
>JAEUVL010000190.1 GCA_016786965.1 Chitinophagaceae bacterium | reverse complement strand
AATTCAAATGCAGTTCATGCCCGGTGAAAAAATGAACACCCTGGTCAATACGTTCAGTAATACCAGTTATTATTTTACCTCATCGCAGGCAAAGCAATTGATAGAGTTGGTAAGCCTGGAGAGCAACCGCCTGCAGCTGGCAAAATCATCGTACCGCAATATTACCGACCGCAGCAATTTCAGCCAGTTGTACGAACTTATTAACAGCCAGGCAGGCAAGAATGAACTGGAAACATATGTAAAGGACTATAGGGACCAACTATGATGGAAAGGCCTCTTTTTTACTAACAGGGAGGAAAAATGAGCGGTTTTAGAAACCCTGGTGCATTTCCCTGCGGTATTCATTCCAGAAGAATTTCACAGCTTCCAGCACTTCTTCTTCTGATTTATTTTGATTGTTGCTGAGGGGTACTTTGCGGCGAAAGCCATTGGGCGATCCATCTTTTGTATATTCTACTATTAATACAAACAGATCACGGATGTCGTAGATGGCTTTTTTATCATCCTGGCTGATATAGGCATTCAGGAAATGCGGCCAGTCGGTCACTAATTGGCCACCTTCATAGATCCCTTTTTTATTTACCCGTATATAGATGGCCCTGCTCTTAGCTCTCCGCAACATGTAAATAGTACCAAAAATGGCAAACGCAAAAATGATGCTCTGGTAATCAATAGAACGGAAGCGGCGTTCCACCACATCTACCACGGCAACCATAAACAGGATAAAGAAAAATACGGCTATCGCATAGGCCATGAGCCTATTCTCGCCCACTGTAAATTCACTGTCCTTTGTCAACGGCTTATTACTCATAATAATGATGCAGAAGGTTTGCCGGATGAAAATACTATTTCTTTTTTTCACGGTCAGGCTGTACCCGGCCAGCCCTTGATCCGGTACCACCTTTACCACAGCACAAGACCACTACAGATACTATACTAGTTTAAGCCCGTAATAACCTATGATGGTGAATGCGCTGCAACGGATAAATACACCGATACAGCACCAGGCCAAAAGCTTTTTAAGATTGGCATTGAACCCGGTGCCTACAGCAATGCTTACAGGTGCACCTACTGTAATGGTGCCGATGAGCCCAAGGCCAATGATGCCATACTTCTGCCAGAGGCGGGCAATTACCGGGTGCTTTTTAGTTTCATCCTTTGGAGGCCGCTTTTTATGAAAGAACGCCCTGATCTTATCTCCTAAAAAAGCAGCCACGAACGCACCGACAAGGCCCCCGGTAAGACTGGCAAAGAAAATGGTCCAGGGCGAGAGGCCAAATGCAAACCCTGCGGGAATG
>JAEUVL010000185.1 GCA_016786965.1 Chitinophagaceae bacterium | reverse complement strand
CGCTCAATTAGTCCTTGCTTTCCATTTCTTTCCACTATCGCTACCCCGGTACTGTGATGAAAATTTCGAATGTGATCATAAACAATAGGCACTACCTCATCTCCCTTTCTTTTTATCACACCATACAAATTAAATCGTTTTACCAAATAATACCCCTCCAGGTAATCAAACTGTTTTATGCCGCTTTCTATCATTTGAATATGGTTATAGATAATTGGCAATACAATTCTTCCCGATCCATTTACCAGCCCACGTAATTGGCTTCTTGTTACCACTTGCCGGCCATCCGGCAGTTTTTTATCTTCGGCTTTCCATTCCTGCCATGTCCAGTTGCAAGGCCCTGATAACTCCGCATTGGTATTGATGCATTGCACCTCTCCGTCCAGCACCACCCTTGCCCGACCCATATAAAAATCCGTGGCATCCTCATACACACAGGGGATCACTTCACGGCAGGTGGTATCAATAAAGCCCCATTTCTTATCCCTGCATACCCTGGTAAGCCCGTTATGAAACACAGGTTCACAATAATCATACACAGGCGGCAGTACTTCCCGGTACGATGCATCAATAAATCCAAACTTGCCATCCTTCCTCACTGAATAATAACCGGCTGTTGTTCTGTTCTCCCGGTCATCTCGAAAATCCGGGCTCTCCAATCTTGCATAATCGTACACTTTGGGCGAATATGACCTTTTCTCCTCCGGGTCATATACCAAACGTATTTTTTTCTGTTGATAAAAGGCAACCCGGTTGTTGCGCAGATGTTCTGCTGACTCGTATATCATCGGTACGATCTCTTTCCCTTCTTTAGTAATTACTCCATACAGGCTGTCCTTCACGGCCAGTACATCTCCTTTCAATGGCCACAAACCATTATACTCCACCGGCAATATGATATTACCCAGTGTATCTATCAATCCCATCAGGTCTCCTTGCTGCGTGGTTATATCCGGCCAATTTCGACCTGTCCTTTTTGCAGGCGCAGATTGCATACTATAGATCTTAAAGCAACCGTCGAATATGTATTCGTGTAAAGGAGTAAACCGGTAAATCAGCTCTCTGCTAAAAGAAGCTGGCAACGGAATAGCTCCTTTCGGAAGCTCAGCAGGTTGTAGTTTTCCGTATTTACGGGTAAGTTCTTCCAGGCTGCTTTTTGTGTTAAATGCTTTTACTATTGTTCCATTGCGATGGCGAAACAAGTAAACGTTTGGTGCTGGTGGTGGCAGCACTGAACTCCATTGCAGTGCCCT
>JAEUVL010000178.1 GCA_016786965.1 Chitinophagaceae bacterium | reverse complement strand
TCTACTGTATTGGTTTTCAGTGTGGCACTGGGAATTGCGATAGACGTTACCATTCGTTTCCTGGTGAATTATAAACAGGAACTGCCACACAACAATTACGATATGAAGCAAACAGTGATCGAAACGATCCACAGTACTGGTATCAGCATTATTTACACTTCACTGGTACTCATCGCCGGGTTCATCATATTTTGTTTTAGCGGGTTTGATGGCACAAAAGCGTTGGGCTGGCTTACCTCCCTCACACTGGTCACCGCCACCTTTACCAACCTGGTTCTGCTGCCTGCTATTCTCATTTCTTTTGTAAAAATGAAGAAATAGGCTATTTTCTTACTTTCTCATGACAAATAACCCTGAAAAACAGGGTTTTTATGCAGCATCAGCAATTGCCTGCTTGTCTGCATAAATGAACACATTACCATGCGAATGGCACTGATTATCACTTAAGTGGCTGTATTTTCAAAAACTTAACGTTTTTTTTAATTTTTCGTAGAAGGTTAACTAATTTCAAGCCCCTATTGAATCCTGTTCTTCGATGGGTTCAGGAGGCTTTGATCTCTTTTTTTATACTAAAACTAAATGCACATGAGAAAACTGTTTTTACTGCTTTTTGGCGTTGTGTTTTTTGCCACCCAGGCATTAGCACAGCGAACCATTACCGGTAAGGTTACCGATGACAAAGGTGCCCCTATACCGAATGTATCAGTAGTAGTTAAGGGAACTACTGTTGGAACTACCACTAAAGAAGATGGAAGCTATACCATCGTCGTTCCTGCCAATGGCAAATCGCTGATCTTTTCTGCCGTTGACATGACAACATTTGAAACCGCCATAGGCAATGGCGCTGTTGTAAATGCAAAGCTGATAAGTGAAGAAAAAAGCTTGTCTGAAGTTGTGGTAACAGCCCTGGGTATAAAAAAAGATAAGAAGACCCTTGGCTATGGTATTACGCAACTTAACAATGCTGAACTCACGAAAACACACCAAACAAATATTACTAATGCGCTGGCTGCTAAAGTGCCGGGTGTAAGGGTAAGCGGCAGTGGTGGTGCTTTTACCGGTTCCAGCATTATCATTCGTGGGTACACTACGATGACAGGCTCTAACCAGCCATTGTTTGTAATAGATGGTATACCAGTTGACAACAGTGGTGGTGGAAGCCCGTTGCAAAACGGACCGACTGTATCAAACAGGCTGATCGATATTAACCCTGAAGAAATTGAGAGCATGACCGTGCTGAAAGGCCCTTCTGCTTCCGTATTATAT
>JAEUVL010000137.1 GCA_016786965.1 Chitinophagaceae bacterium | reverse complement strand
AGCCACTGCATAGGTGCCGCTGGCCGTAGTACCGCTGCCTCCGGATAATGAATTGTCGCCCGATGCCGTGGTGTATTCGCCGAGGGCGGTGGCACTTACACCAGTGGCATTATTGCTGTTGCCCAACGATACTGCATATGTGCCAGCAGCGATACTGTTATTGCCAAAGGCCGTGGCTGCCGTGTTCAATGCCTGTGCCTGGTATCCAACAGCAACGGCGGTATGTCCGGATGCAACCGAGTTGTAGCCCAAAGCTGTACTGTTTACTCCCATAGCTTTTGTATTATATCCTGCTGCAAAACTGGCATTGCCAATACTGTCGTTATTCCAGTTGCTGTTGGTAACCGCACCTGCCCGAAAGGCACCCTGCTTGCCGGGTAAGAAAAACTGTTTGGGCTGCAGGTTGCCAATCGGGCCACTGATATCATAATTAACACTATCCGCATTCAGCAAAAAATTTTTACCGTAGCTGCCGACCATATCCCGATAGACAATATCGTTGTTGATCGGACTAACGATAAAAAAAGCGGAGCCATTACTGATATTCGTCCAACCGGTACCATTATAAAAATAAAAACCGGGTGCCGCATCAGTTTGATAGATCAGCAGTCCGATTACCGGGGTGTCAATGGCCAGTTTTTGTGCAGCGGATAACCGGGGAATGAGCAAGCCTTTATCAGTGCTGCTGATGTCCAGTGCAGCAGAGAAAGCAGGAGTGGTGGTGCCAATGCCCACGTTTTGGGCCTGCACTGATATGCTGGTTATTAATGCAGCGCTGATGATAATGGAGTGAAATAGATTTTTTTTCATATGCCTGTATTTAATTTGTTCTGAATAAAATGCCCTCGAGGTTTAAAAAAGCATTGGAGGAAATGGTGGCGATCATCACTTCGCCGGAGGGCAATACATCCACCCGGCCAAAAACATTATTGGCGTTTACATTGAAAATAAGCCGGGTGGCCGGGCGGTAGGCGGCCGGCAGTATAAACAGGATGGTACTGGTGGTGATATTGCCGTTTTTGATGAGCCCCTGTATATGCACCATACCTTCTTTGTCTTTCCAGTAACCGGCATTGGCAAAGCCGCCGCCATGGTTGGTCCACCCGTTGAGTAAAACGGGTGCCTGTACGGCTTCCTGCTGCAGGTTGCCCACAATGGGCCCGCTAAAAACAGCACCGCCCTCGGCCCAGAATTTTATTTTACGGCTGCCCTGAACTGATCCCGCACCCACAATATCCAGCGCATCGGGGCTGAATAACTGGTAGGCAATGATACCGGCGTTTATTTCCTTTACTTCCAGACTGCCCAGTTCCAGCGCTGTTTTATTTTTGAGTGCCAGGCGGCCATTAATAGTTGCTTCGCCGGTGGGCAGCAAATCAAGTCCCAGGCTTTGTGTGTGGGTGCCATACACTGTAAAATTAAAATCGGTGGTGGGGGAATGGCTGCTGTTTCCCAATGGATATGGATTGCTGGTGTTTCCTACCCAGCCTACGGTGTTAACCAGCATCAGGGTTAATTTTTTACCGGACTGCAGGCTGAGGGGGCTAAACAACAGGGTTTGCGTGGTCAGGTTATTGCTACCAGGTAAGCTGAAAGGAGCTGTACTGCTTAACAATGGTCCGGATACACCTTCTCCCTCGTACAGGTGTGCTATACAGCCGGAAGAAGGGACAACGGATTGAAAGTAAACCCTTATGCTGTCGAGCAGGCAATTTTCTGTCATTTCGAAACTTTGCCACAGGGTTTCTGCTCCTATAAATTGAAGGTTTGCCATGTTGTGGACGATAATACCGGAAACAACAGTACCCGGTTTGGCCAGCCTTAACCGGTAATCGTTTGTTAAAAGGGTGGTGTTTTTGGCAAGCGGGCCGCCAAATTGCAGTGTATCGCCGGTGCGCTCCAAGCCGTTTCGGCCGGTGGTAATATATGCAGGGGTAATCCATTCGGCATCACCGGTGGCTGTGCTGCTTAATAGTTTACCGGCCGCAGCGCCACCGGTTATCCGCAAACTGTCAGTGGTAGTTTTTCCAACTACCTGCAGTTGGCTTTGCGGCACATTGGTGCCAATGCCCACATTTTGCGCACGGGCGGCTCCGGTGGTCAGCAGCAGGATCAGGCAGGCAGCTTTTATGAATAATTGTTTCTGTTTCATTGCAGTTTTTTTTCGTCTTGTTACTATCAGTTAATTCTTGCACAGGTACAGTATATGCGGATGGTGCGGGAGGCTGAGCCATTGCTGTTGGTCAACAGCAGCCGCCAGGTGGTAAGGGGTGAGCTAAGGTCGGGCCCGGAATAGTTGACGGTAATATCGGCAGCCG
>JAEUVL010001103.1 GCA_016786965.1 Chitinophagaceae bacterium | reverse complement strand
TACCATCCGCAAATACAAGGTCAGCCCGGTAAAATTATTTGAACCCGAAACACTGGCAGACATAGTTGGCATCATCCGTGATGCAGAAGAAAAAAAATACCGGGTACGTGCCGTTGGCTCAGGCCATTCTTTCTCCGATGTAGCTGTGACACGTGAATACCTGGTGGACCTCTACCGCATGGACAGTATCAATTATTACGACAGTAATGTGATTAGTGAAGAATACAAACACCTTAACCTTGTTAATTGTGAAGCGGGTATCCGCCTCCGCGACCTGAACCGCCTCCTTACAAAAATGGGGCTGGCATTGAAGAATATGGGCGGCATCGACAAACAGAAACTTGCCGGCGTGGTTTCCACCGGTACCCACGGCACTGGTAAAGACATTGAAGCCATACAGGGATTTGTTCATTCAATGTTGTTGGTGGCCGGAGGCGGTAAAATATACCGCATAGAAAAGAAGAATGGTATTACCAACCCCTTGTTCTTTAACGAGACAAATGTGGAACTGATACAGGATGATGATATTTTCTACAGCGTACTGCTGAGCTTTGGCAGCATGGGCATTATACATTCGCTGGTGATAGAAGCGGAGAAATTATATTACCTGCGGGAAACAAAGATTCCCACGAACTGGACGGAACTGAAAAGGAAATGGGCAGACGGTTCCATATTTACTGAAGGTGATGAAGAATCGAAAGGGGTACCGCCCCGCAGTGTCAGCTTCCTGATAAACCCCTATGCCATAAAAAATAAAAAGACTGGTGAAGAAGAACATTATTGCATTGTAATGCGGCATTATGATGCTGAAAAACCAAGGAAATGGATATTGATAGAAGCCTCCCGTAACCTGATCAGTTATGTGTTTGGGAATTTTCCTGTCACTTATTTATATACCATTTTTATATTCAATATACTTCCTTTCCGTGCACCTTTCCTCATACGCAGTTCGTTAAAAAGTATGCGGGACAAGAAATTCGTTCACCGTTCCCATAAGGTTTTGTACCAGGGTTTCCAGTTCATCAAGCAAAGAGCTTATGATGCGGAGTTTGGATTTACGCTGAGTAATACACAAGCAGCCATTGATACTATTGAGAAGATAATGGCAAGAGCAAAAGAAATGAAAGCCAATGCCAGCCTGTATCATTCCTCACCATTGGGTGTTCGTTTTGTAAAAAGATCCAAAGCATACCTGGCCGTGGAATATGAACGGGACGTAGCCTACATTGATACACCTTTCCTGCTCCGTACCAAAGGGACTGAGACCATGCTGGAAAAATGCCAGCAGATCATGTTTGAATATGGTGGTATTCCACATTGGGGCAAATCGAATATGATACTGGATGGCAAGCCGGAATTCCTGGAAGCCACCTATCCCCG
>JAEUVL010001098.1 GCA_016786965.1 Chitinophagaceae bacterium | reverse complement strand
TCTACTTTGGTACCGTTCTTAACGTACATGAAGGTTATCACGGTACTGTCTGGTATGGCATTGGCAGGCATTTGCATTTTCTCGGTGATGTTGTTTCCTTTTTTAAAAGGAAGACAATCTACTACCGGAAGATAGGTCAGCGTGTACCACTGAAAGCCAAAACTGAAAATGGTAACGCCCAGCATGCTAATAGTGGATACTTTCTCTGAGAAAAGGGGGCGTATGTGTTTTTGCTGCCACAATAAAAACCCGATCAAAATGGTCAAAGCAACATCCTTCAGGAAAGAGGTCTTGGAGGTGATGGGTAAACAATCGCCAAAGCAACCGCAGTTCTTGGGATTGCCGGTGATATAGGTATACCCGGTGAGGAAAGTAAAGAATACGATGAGCAACAGCAGCAGCCAGCTAAAGAGCTTGATGCGCCAACCCAGCAATAAGGCAAAACCTGCAATGATCTCAAAGGCATTCATTAATACAGAAAGCAACAGCGACCAGGAATTGAACTGGTGCATACCCCATATCTCAAAAAACTCCTGCATCTTGTAGCTGAGCCCCAGTGGGTCATTGGCTTTCACCAATCCAGAGAAGATGAATAAGACCCCGACCAACACTCTCGCTATGCTTACTATCGCTTTCATATCACATAAGTATTAATGCAAACACTGCATAGTTTATAATATCAAGATAATTGGCATCAATGCCTTCACTCATTATTGTTTTACCCTCGTTGCTCAATATTTGCCGGATACGCTGGAGTTTCATCAGTATCAGATCGGTAAAGCTTTCCTGGCTCATGCTGCGCCAGGCTTCGCCATAGTCATGGTTCTTATCCTGCATGAGGGTTTTGGCGGTGAGTACATTTTTATCAAATAAAATGGATACTTCATCAATATTCATTTCTTCGGGAGCATCTTCTGGCAACTGTAGCTGAATCAACCCGATCACTGCATAATTAATAATGCCCTTAAATTCAGCCGCTATGCCGTCAGATACTTTTTGTTCGCCTTTTTCCTGTATCGTACGGATGCGTTGAGCTTTGATAAATATCTGGTCCACGATAGAGATTGTTCGCAGTACCCTCCATGCTGTGCCATAGTCGATAGCCTTTTTTAGAAAGATATCCTTGCAGCCGTTGATAACAGTATCGTATTGATTGTTAGTGGTGGTCATATTTGTTGGATTGTAGCCGGAAGGACCGGGAGTCTGAAATGGTCATTGATACGAGTTTTTTTCCTTTCAGACATTATCCGTCATACATCGGCTTTATCTTCGCTTCAAAAATAACGAACTAAGAGTAATGTTTACGCTGAATTGTAAAGGCAGGCTGCTGGTTGTGGATAAACCTATTGTGATGGCGATCATTAATGCCACTCCGGATTCTTTTTATGCCGGCAGCAGGTATGAAGGAACAGCCGCTATCCTGAAGCAAGCTGAACAAATGCTGCAAGAGGGTGCCACGATCCT
>JAEUVL010001096.1 GCA_016786965.1 Chitinophagaceae bacterium | reverse complement strand
TTTATTTGCGCACTGATCAAAACAACTTCTCCGGGTAAATGGTATAAATATCAAGAAAGCATGGTCAGTGCTTTATTTATCCTTTCAGCCGTTTCATCCTCACTCAGTTTTTCCGGCAGGAAGATCTTACCGATCACCTTTTCATACAGTTCAATATATCTTTTGGAGATGGTATTTACCCATTCATCGCTCATATCTGGTACGGTCTGTCCTTCTTTGCCCATGAAGTTGTTGGCGATCAGTCATTCCCGTACAAATTCCTTGCTCAGTTGTTTCTGCCGTTCACCGGCGGCTTGTCTTTCTTCAAACCCAGTTGCATAAAAGTAGCGGGAAGAATCAGGGGTATGTATCTCGTCCATCAGGTAAATGGTATCACCGATGCGTCCAAATTCGTACTTGGTATCAACAAGTATGAGTCCCTGTTTGGCGGCTATCTCTTTACCACGGGCAAATAACTGCAATGCGTAGCTGCTTAACTGCTCCCATTCCGCGGCGGTAGCCAGGCCAGTGTTTATTATTTCTTCCGGGCTGATGTCCTCATCATGTCCTTCGGCAGCTTTGGTACTGGGGGTGATGATAGGAGCGGGGAAATAATCATTCTCGATCATGCCTTCGGGCATGGCAGCCCCGCAAAGTTCTCTTTTGCCGCTATGATATGTTCGCCAGGCGTGGCCGGTAAGATTACCCCGTACCACCATTTCTATTTTGAAAGGAGTGCATCGCTTGCCGATAGATACATTTGGTGCCGGAACGGCCAGCAGCCAGTTCGGGCAAATATCTTTGGTGGCATCCAGCATCCAGGCGGCTATCTGGTTCAGTACCTGCCCCTTGAAGGGGATAGGCCTGGGCAGAATGACATCGAAAGCGGAAATACGGTCGGAAGCCACCATAACCAGCAGATCGGTACCGATGGAATACACATCACGCACCTTGCCACGATAAAAAGCTGTCTGCTGGGGAAAGGAAAAAGGAGCCATGGCCGAAAGTAAGAAGGGGGTTAAAAGTAGCCAATCTGCAGGGCAGTAAGATTTCAAC
>JAEUVL010001092.1 GCA_016786965.1 Chitinophagaceae bacterium | reverse complement strand
GTTATTTGTGCTGGACCTTAAAAACTATAAGATCCTTTTTAATACATTGGTTGCCCACGGCAGAAATACCGGCCGTGAATGGGCCACCTCTTTTTCTAACCAGGGAGAGTCTTACAAAAGCAGCCCCGGCTTTTACATAACCAGGGAAACTTACGAAGGCAAAAATGGCTATTCTTTGAAACTGGCCGGCCTGGAAAGAGGTATTAACGACAATGCGTATAACAGGGGTATTGTAATACACGGGGCAGAATATGTGTCGAATGAACTGGCCAATGCACAAGGCTATATCGGCCGCAGCCAGGGTTGCCCGGCAGTGCCGCCACAAGTAAGTAAACCCATTATCAATACCATAAAGAATGGCACCTGCCTCTTTATCTATCACCCTTCTTACGTTAGCCACTCACAGGTATTATAATAAGCTAACATGTTGTTTATAACTCCTTGGCATCTCCGTTTGCCAATCTTTATCTTTGAGTATTAATTAATTATTATGCTCAAGGTTGGTGTTTTTGGAGTAGGTCACCTGGGAAAATTCCATTTGAATAACTGGAAAGAAATTGCCGGCGTAGAGATCGTAGGCTTTTATGATCCTCATGACGACACCGCCAGCGAGGTCTCAGACAAATACCAACTTCCCCGTTTCCTGGATGCAGACAGCCTGATGGATGCCTGCGATGCCATTGATGTGGTGGCACCTACTAATTTCCATTTTGAATGGTGCGAAAAAGCCATTAAAAAGGGTAAGCATGTGTTTGTAGAAAAGCCTTTGGCCAATACCATGGAAGAGGCCCGGCAACTGGTAAAGCTGGCCAAAGAATCTGGTATCAAGTTCCAGGTAGGTCATGTGGAGAGGTTCAACCCCGCCTTTCTGGCCATAAAGGATATGCCGCTAAATCCGATGTTCATTGAAGTGCACCGGCTGGCGCAATTCAATCCCAGGGGTACAGAAGTAAGTGTGATACTGGACCTGATGATACACGATATTGATATCATTTTGAGCATCGTAAAAAGCGATGTAAAAAACATATCCGCCAGCGGCGTGGGAGTAATGACGGAAACTCCGGATATTGCCAACGTCCGCATCGAATTTCATAATGGCTGCGTGGCCAATTTGACCAGCAGCCGTATTTCCATGAAGAAAATGCGGAAGATCAGGCTCTTTCAAAAAGACTCCTATATCGGCATCGATTTCCTGAATAAGAAAACAGAGATCATTAAACTGAAAGAACCGCAGGACTCCAATGTATTTGCGTTTGATATAGAAAC
>JAEUVL010001087.1 GCA_016786965.1 Chitinophagaceae bacterium | reverse complement strand
ATTATTTTAAGGACCTGTACACCAAGATCATTGGTATCTATTCTGGTGGCAGGGATATTCAGCCCGGGGTGACGGGTAAAGTATATTACGACCGTGTGAAGGAGATCAATTTCGAAGAGTTTCAGCAGAAGAGAAAAGAAGCGGGTGAGCAAGGGCCTAACAGTTATCCTGTTTCTATTGATAAGGCACTGGCGGATTATGATGCGTATGTGATAAGGGCTGACCGGATGAAATGGAATGTGGTGGAGCTGATGACCAAAAGCCGGAATGCAGCGAACCCGCAGGAGAAAACGAATTTGCTGGAAGAGGCCCGCTATGAATGTATGGCGATCTTATTAGTATCGCCGAGTAATGCTCCGTTTAAACAGAAGCTGGAGGAGATCAATAAACTGATGGGGGCTGCTGATGCGGAAGCGGCAAAATTCTTTACGAGTGATTTTCATAAAGAGAACCTGAACAAGATCGTGTGGAGCAATAAGCCCCTGGTAGTGGGTAAAGAAAAGGAGATGGCGGCTGCAGTGAAGAGTGAATTTAAAACCGGTGATTATATCTATGGTACCGTGTACCTGGGCGTGAATGTGAAAGATGCGATGAACAATAATACCAACCTGCGGGTGCGGATTCGGGTGGATGGCGGTACAGCTGTATGGGGTGGTGATCTTTCTTATATCGAATTGCCGGTGGCTGCGCAGGGCAAATCGTGGTTCCAGTTTGCTTTATTGCCGGATGCGCAATGGCTGAAGGACAACTATGCGCCTTACCTGGCCGAGGAGAACTGGACGCTTTCTTATTTTATGGATGAACTGGCAAGAAGCGGTGATATCAGTCATAAGATTACCTGTGAGCTGATGTTCCCTACCAATACGATCGATGATATTGAGAGTGAATTCTCCCTGGACCTGGGCAACGGTTCTGCCGACATCAAATCACTGGCGAGTAAACTGCATAATGAACTGATGGCTTCCCGCCAGTTGCCCAAAGCTGCGATGAGCAATGCTTCCCTGGAGCAGCAAATGGTGGCTGCTGCCAATAACCTGGGATGGAATGATAAATTCCTGAAAGCAATCATCACTTCTTCTTCGTGGGTGGTAGCTAAAAATGAACTTACCGGTGCTATTCTTTATCGCTGGCTTGGTGCTGTATGTACCATTAAAGGTCCGGATGGAAAATGCTACTACCAGGAGTTTTCGTTTAAGCAGGATTATACCGGCGGCGGCAATTACAGCAGCACCCTCAAGTATAACAGCTATGGAGGTAAAAGAGAGATCGGCTGTGATAAGTTGAAATAGGTCTACCAGAAACCTGTCCATTTAAAAGAGGCTGAATAACTTCAGCCTCTTTTTTTTTAATTGCTTGTTGCTGCTGATGAGGGTACAACATTATAAAGAGCAGATACTTCCTGCTGGCTCAACAGTTTTGTGTACATGCAGTAATCATCTAATGCACCTTCATAGCAGGATGGATAATCATCGTCATTCCCGATCATGCCTCTTACAGGCTCCGGATAAAATACCATGGAAGTGGCCGCGCCTCCAACTGTACAGCCATTGATCTTTGTTCCATTAATATAAAAGTCATAATCATTGGCCCCTCTTACGTTGACCACAATATGCTGCCAGGTATTATTGCT
>JAEUVL010001085.1 GCA_016786965.1 Chitinophagaceae bacterium | reverse complement strand
CCGGCGATCGCCATTTGGGTTTCGTGGTATAAAAAAAGTTCAAAGATCCCGACTGATGTTACAGAGGATGTTATTCGAAACTATGCTTTACAAAATAATCTCGTGGATGTAAAGGTTTGTGCGGTTAGCGAAGTATGGAGCGGGCTGAAATTAGTTGTTCCATTAAGTAAACGATAGTATTTTTATTATTCACTTAATACAACAGTTAGTTGTATCATGACAGATCCCAGGAACATATCCATCAACGATTTCACCTATTCCCTACCTGAGGAACGGATTGCAAAATATCCGCTTGCAGAAAGGGATGCTTCCAAATTACTCATCTATAAAAATGGGGGAATAAAAACGGATACGTACCGGCAAATTTCAAAATATATCCCGGAAGATTCGGTACTGGTATTTAATAATACCAAAGTCATTGAAGCGAGGTTACTTTTCCAAAAAGAAACAGGTGGCGTTATAGAAATATTTTGCCTGGAGCCACATGAGCAATATGCAGATATTACTACAGCCATGTTACAAAAAGAAAAAGTGTTTTGGCATTGCTTAGTAGGCGGGGCCTCTAAATGGAAAGCGGGGCAGGTACTGCAAAAAGAAATCAATGTTTCCAACCAAAAAATTATTCTGGAGGCAACATATCATGAAAAAAGAACTGGCACATTTATCATTGAACTTTCCTGGACGCCTGCCAGTTTAAGTTTTGCTGAAGTATTACACTTTACCGGTGCGATACCGCTTCCGCCATACATAAAAAGAAATGCAGAAGAAACAGATAAAGTAAGATATCAAACTATTTATGCTGCAACAGACGGGTCTGTGGCAGCGCCAACAGCCGGCTTACATTTTACTCCAACCATTTTTAATGATTTGGACAATATACATGTGGTAAGAGAATTTGTTACCCTTCATGTAGGCGCAGGTACATTTAAGCCCGTTAAGAGTGAAACCATGTTGGGGCATGACATGCATGCGGAGTGGATTGAAGTATCAAAAAGTCTGATAGAAAACTTATTAAAAGATCTTGAAGAACCGATCATTGCAGTCGGCACCACTTCGCTTCGGACACTTGAAAGCATCTATTGGCTGGGCGTAAAACTTTCACTATACGATACGCAGCAACCCCTTTTTCTGTCACAATGGGAAGCTTATGAACTTGAAAAAAAGAAGATAACAGCAAGCACTTCTTTGAATGCCCTGCTAAATTGGATGAAAAAAAATAATAGTGAAAAGCTAATTACCAAAACACAGATATTGATTGTTCCAGGGTATAAATTTAAAATTGTACAAGGGCTGGTTACTAATTTTCACCAGCCGCAATCAACTTTGCTGCTGCTGGTAGCCGCCCTGATTGGTGAAGACTGGAAAAAAGTGTACGAGTATGCTCTGAAGCATGATTTTCGTTTTCTCAGCTATGGAGATGGAAGTTTGCTGTGGAGGAAAGAAGATTAATTTTTTTTCAATGGCAGATCCACAGTAAAGATGCTTCCTTTTCCCAAAGTGCTTTCTGCCTTTATGTCTCCATCATGAGCTTCTACCATGGCTTTTACATAACTTAATCCCAACCCAAATCCTTTTACATTATGCACGTTGCCGGTATGTGCCCTGTAAAACCGCTCGAAGATACGTTTCACGGTATCCCTGTTCATACCAATACCGTTATCCTCGATCCGCATGGTGAAGTACTTTCCATTTGAACTTGTAGATAGTTTGATAACCGGTGGTGTATTTTCTTTGCCATATTTCACCGCATTATCTACAAGGTTGTTTACCAGGTTCGACAAATGCACTTCATCTGCATTAATAAGATCATGCTGGGCGTTTAACTGTAATTCTACTTTTCCTGATTTCTCTTCCAGTTGCAGTACAAAATTATCTACTACATCCTGTATTATCTCATGTACGTGTACAGGTTTCAGGTTAAGGTCCACTTCCTGTTTTTCCAGTTGAGAAGCTTTTAAGATGGTTTCCACCTGGCGGTTCATCCGCTGGTTTTCTTCTTTAATTATACCACTGAAATACCCCAGTTTCTCCCGGTCCGAGATCACTTTCTCGTTTCGCATGGCATCCACTGCCAGTGATATGGTGGCTATGGGTGTTTTGAACTCATGCGTCATATTGTTAATGAAATCATTCTTTATCTCACCAAGCTTTTTCTGTCGCAGCATGGTGCGGACCGTTAGATAAAATGCAGCCAGGATAATTACCGTAAAAAAAACAGAAGTGGCAATTCTCCATCGCAACGATTTAAATACCAGTCCTTTTATATTAGGCACCGATACAAACAGCGCTTCATTTATACTAAGATTTTCGCCGGCAGTCCCGCTCAATGCCCTGATCTCAAAATTTGAATGTATATTATCAGCCGTATTTTCAAATACCCGGATAAAATCAGGTGATACTTTCTCCCAATGGGTATTCCCGTTGTTATCAAATGAGGCAATCCCAAATTCAAAACGGATATTCTTCAGATTCTTTTGTAAAAAAGCTTTCTCTATCTTTTCTTTCACCTCTCTTACATCTACTCCCCTCCCTATGCTCAAAGGTTTAAACATATCCAGGTTGATCCCTTCTGATAAAAATCCACGTTTCGTATTTGGACTTGCACCAAAGCTCCCTTTTTGTTGTGCGAGTTCATTCGCCACAGACTCAGTACTAGCCTGAACACTTTGCTTAATTTGTTCCTCTCTAAGCAGCACCATATTATTCAGCCAGGATATCTGAATGACAATAATGCCTATCAAGGAAAGGCTGATCAAAACTGTTATTACGGTAAAAATTCTCTTCACTTGAATGTATTAGTGCGGCCTAAGATACTCAACGCAGGGCAGCATACAAAAATACTCCGGAAAAACTACCGGCTATACCCTTTGCAGGGTATAGACCTTATTTTAACTGCCTTTTACAAAACGCAGGAAATGAAATTTGTACTAAATTAGAGTATGATTGACCCGGCCCCCGGCATATTACTGATTGCAGACCCTTTTCTGAAAGACCCTAACTTTCTGAGAACAGTCGTTTTTTTATGTGAACATAAAGAGGAAGGTAGTTTTGGTTTTGTTCTAAACCGCCAGTATGAAAACACCCTCGATGAGCTTATCCCTGAATTAGAAGGCCATAAAGTACCCGTATATTATGGCGGACCGGTGCAATTGGATTCAATTCATTTTCTGCATCAGTATCCGGATGAAATTCCCGGTGGCCAGGAAGTAATTAAAGGTGTTTATTGGGGTGGCGATTTTGATGCGGTGGTCAACCTCATCAAAGATCCCGCATTCGATCCCGCCAAGATCAGGTTTTATATTGGCTACTCCGGCTGGAGCGAAGGCCAGCTAAATACAGAAATGAATGAAAAGACCTGGCTGACGGTAAAAGCCAACCGTAAACTAATTTTTCATAATAATTACGGTGAGATATGGAAAGATTCACTCAAGCACCTGGGGGGTGATTACGAAATGATGGTTAATTTTCCGATTGACCCTCAATTAAACTAAACTGATTCCTTTAGTTCCCACTTTTATTGCCCCAACCAGTCTTTAAACCCATTTACCCGTTCCCGGCTTACAATTGTGTCAGTTGTTGTGGACGGCCTGAGTTCCAGTTTTAATCGGCCACCCAGCCATGTATGCACTTTGCTAACTGCATCTATATTTACCAGTAACTGCCTGTTGATCCTGTAAAATTTTAGCGGCTGCAGTTGATCTTCCAGTTGTGTAAGGTTTAGTTCCAATAAATGTTTATTGCCATCAAAATCCACGGCAAAGCAAAGTTTGCCATCCGCATAGGAGTATGCCATATGAGCAGTTCTTAGATAACTCAACTGTTGTCCTTTTTTAATGAGCAACCGTTCTTTGTATATATTTCCGTTCATGGACTGTACCAGTTTCAATATCTTGTCAGAGAAACCATTTTCAGTATTGCTGTACAGTTGCCGGTATTTATCTACTGCTTTCAGCAGTTCATTCTCATCAACCGGTTTTAATAAGTAATCAATGCTGTTTACTTTAAAAGCCTTTAAAGTGTATTGATCAAATGCCGTGGTAAATATCACCGGCACCTTTACTTCTATTTGCTGAAAAATATCAAAGCTTAGCCCATCTCCTAGTTGAATATCCATGAAGATCAGATCAATGTTCTCAGACGCTTTAAGATACCTCACTCCGGACTCCACACTATCCAGGTGTTTTACCACTTCCATCTCATCACCTATGCTCTCAAGCATTTTGGTCAGCCGGTTGGCCGCAGGGGTTTCGTCTTCTATTATTAATACCCGCATAAATTAGTTATCGATCAAAGGAATTGAAACGGTGAAATTAGATCCGCTTTCTGTTACTTCTACCTGCTCGTTCCCTAACAGGCGGCACCGGTTACGGATATTATCTAACCCAATACCGGTGGATTCATTTACCTGGTTCTTCTTTTGCAGGTTGTTACTAACCACCAGGCGTCCGTTCAGGGCGGATACGCTTACTTTGAGCGGCTTATCAGATGAAACAATATTGTGCTTGATGGCATTCTCCATCAGTATCTGCAAGGAAAGGGGAACAATCTTTTTTCGCAACTTTTCTTCCGGCACATCAATGGTGATATCCAGATTATCGCCAAATCTTGTTTGCAATAAAAAAGCATATGCACGCATCACATCCAGTTCATCCTTCAATGGTATACTCTGTTCATCCTGTACCTCCAGTATATGCCGGTACACTTTGGATAGCTGCTGTACAAACTTAATGGCCTGATCAGGGTTTTCCGGAATTACGGAAACCAATGTGTTCAGATTATTAAACAAAAAATGTGGGTTTACCTGGGTCTTCAGTGCATTCAATTGTGCTTTCAGGCTTTCCTGCTTCAATAGTTCTTTTTCTTCTACGGATTTGCGCAACTCATTCATGAAATAAATACTTTCATAAATGGCAATGATCATTATAGTGCAGAATATAGCTGCGGAATTGGAATGAATGATTATATCAGTAAGCGTAAGTGCACCGTTATCTTTTCGGAAAACATTATCCGCCAGTTGCCCCAGGCTGATATTGGCTGCAAGCGTAAACAATAACATCAATGCCGACTGGTACCAAAGCCGCCGCCGCACCTGGCTAAACTGAGGGTACTTAGTTCGGCTGTGGATCATGATATAACGGTTGCCCAGCCAAATAGTGGTGGTAATACCCATTGTTACAAAAAACTTATCCCAGCTCAGGTATGGTGGTCTGCTGAACCTGCAACCCATGAATACGATCGGAATAATAAAACTCAGCAAAGGGATGCCGGTTGCCATCAGCAAGCCATCATTGAATCCTATTCTGCAGCCCGGTTTGCGCATAGGGGTAAAGTTACAGGAATTAAAAAGTAACCTGGTAATTTACGTTCGGGAAAAAACCGATCTGGTTGATCACATCTGTAGTCCCTGTTTTCGGGTTCAGTGTTTTGATATAGATATTCTTCCTGTTCGTTACATTCTGAAAGTCTATGTACCATTTCTGAGTGGCCTTTTTCCCGTTGCGGGTATAAGAAAATTTAAAATCCCAGCGCAGATAAGCATCATTCGTTTCGCTGTAAGCTTCATTCTCTTTGAACACTACATACCCGGCCGCTTCAGAGGCCTGAATATTGAAAGGAGTAAAAGGCTGGCCGCCTGCATATGCAATCTTTGTATCAATTCCCATCAATCCTTTTTTCCCCATTTTGAATTCCTTTCCACCTAAAATATTGGTAACAAATCCCGTGTTGAATGCTGTATTTCTCCATACATCATCACTGCCTTTATAATTGCTTTCAAATACTGAGGATGTAAACATGTAATAGAACCCTTTATTTAATAATCTTTCCAGCGTTATCTATATACCATAATTATATCCCTTTCCTTCATTTAACAGGTTGGTTTTATAAGTAAAATAAA
>JAEUVL010001037.1 GCA_016786965.1 Chitinophagaceae bacterium | reverse complement strand
GGCCAGACACAGACTGTAAATCCTCTTGTGACGACTACCTACCAGGCATATGCGCAAAGAAATGCTGGCGGAGGATGGTGGACGACATGTTCTGTTACTGCTTTTGTAACTGTAACAGTGTATCCTGTGCCTGCGGACCCGATCGTTCCCAATCTATCAGTTTGCCCGGGTGCAGATGCCACCTTACAGGTTCAAAGTCCCGTAGCCGGCTATACTTATAATTGGTACACTGTCGCCACCGGAGGAACGCCCATTACTTCTGGTACATCTTATACAGTAATGAATGTAACTGCTGCTGCCACATATTATGTTGAAGCAATAAATACAACAAGTTGTTCGAGTTCTTCCCGTACGCCTGTTACGATATCCCTCAATGCAATACCGGCTGCACCGCTGGCGAATGATGTTTCCGTCTGTATCGGTGATGATGCCATCCTGCAGGTGCAAAGTCCCCAGGCAGGATATATTTACAACTGGTATAATGCTGCTGCTGCAGGGTCACCCATAGGTACAGGTATTTCTTTTACGCTGAATAATGTTACGGCTAACTCCACTGTATATGTGGAAGCCGTGAATACGACCAGTTGCGCCAGTGTTACCAGAACAGCAGTTAATATCAGTTTGCTGGTACCATTATCCCCACCTGTAGTGACACTTACCAACACTACTTTTACCTCGCTTACTTTTTCGTGGAATGCCGTACCCGGTGCCACTGCTTATGAAGTGACGACGAATGGTGGTGTTACTTACCAGGTACCCAGTACCGGATCGCTTGGCACCTCACACACTATCAGCGGCTTAACCGGAAACACAACTGTGATCTTGCAGGTGAGGGCTTTGAAAAATTTACCCTGCGAAACGAGTTTGCTCTCTGCACCTGTATCCGGCACCACTTTAAGCAGTAAAGAGATCTTTGTACCCAATGTATTTACTCCAAACGGTGATGGACGAAATGATGTGTTGCTGGTGTATGGTAATTATATAGGCTCGGTACAATTCAGGATATTTAACCAATGGGGCCAGTTGATCTTTGCTTCTGATAATATCAGTATAGGATGGAACGGAATGTACAACGGCAGGCAGCAACCTATTGGTGTCTACGCCTATACATTGAAAGTGGTTTTGCAGGATGGTACC
>JAEUVL010001035.1 GCA_016786965.1 Chitinophagaceae bacterium | reverse complement strand
CAGCAGGGCTGATAAATTAAATTGTTCATGCCTGATCATCAGTTTATCCTGCTGCAGCAGGTTCCAGTTCAGCAGGTTGTTCAGCAGCAGGTCCAGTTTAGCACCGGTGGAGTCTATCTGTGCGGCCACTTTTTCTATTCGATCATATTTCCCTTCCCGGATCAGGTCGCTCACCAGGTCGGCCAGTCCCTGGTAGGCTTTCAGCGGACTGCGAAGGTCATGCGAAATGATGGCAAATAATTCGCGGCGGCTTTTATCTATTTCCATCAGGGATTTGTTGCGCAATGATCTTATCCTCCATTGAAATATCAATATGCCCAGCCCTGTTAACAGCGCTAAATAAAGGGTAAATGCCCACCATGTTTCGTACCAGTATCGGCCAACCGTAATATCATAACTGAGCGACTGATCGGAATGAATATCATTTACCCGAAACTCAAGCCTGTATTTTCCGCTCCGAAGGTACCTTAACTCTACTTTGTTGTCCATTGGCAACGGACGCCAACTGGTATCTGTACTTTTCTTCAACCTGTACTCCACAGTGCCCGCCCCCACTCTTGGCTTTGGAAAATCCACCTGGAAGATCAGGTTCTTAAATCCGGCGCTTACATATACAGAAGTATTGCCCGGTTCCTGCAAGCTGTCATTCTTCCATATGGCCACCTCCACCAATCGTTCACCGGGTACCGGCAGTACCAGTTGTTTTACTTGCGTTGATTTGAAAGACACCACGGACCGCATATTCGCCATAAAGAGACTGTCGCCCTGTGCTATACCACTGTTGCTAAACCCGCCATTAAATTCTTCATTTATCAATCCATCTGTTTTGCCGAAATGATAATATTGAATGGCCCCCGCATTTCCACTGAGGTACCGCTGCAGGTCTTTCTCAAAAAGCAGGAACAGTCCAAAATTGGTGGGCATCCAGAAATCGCCATCCTTGTCCTGGCAAACATAATGGCATGATTTAAGTTCTTCTGCACCCTCTACAGGCAATTTCCGGTAGCTCTTGTCTGCAAAAGAGAACATATAAATACCTTGCCCCGCCAAAGTAAAAAACAATGCGTTCACCGACTGACTGAAATAGATACTCCGCACATCACCATTCGGTATAGGTAGCCGGAACAGCCATTCAATTTTGAGCGTTTTCTTATCGATCTTATACACGTCATTTTCGGCAACTGCAAAGCAGGTTGCGGGACCACCATCACCAATGCAACGTATCACTCCGGGCAGGCTGGCGATCAATGGACTGTTATCTATTGTATAGAGCTGGTTATGCACCCAATCATAGATATGAAACCGCCCCCCCACGGCAAATAAGATCCGCTCATCCAGCAAAACGGCAAACCGCAGCGTACCATAGCCATGAAACGCCCGGCGGTGGATCAGGCGATGATCATTGCTGAACACCGCAATATCTTTTGATGACAAATAAGCATACCCTTTATCCACCGGCACTACCGCACCCGAATAATCGTAATCAATACTCTTACGGCCATAGAACTTTTGCAACACCATCCTGTTCGTTACCACGCCGCCCGGCTTTTTTGCCAGGCTGTAAACAGCCGATCCCTCACCGGGTAATTCTGTCAGATCAAATTCAAAAGAATTGCGGGTGTAAACGGATATACCTCCCTGCCCGTGCGCCAGCAATACCCGCCCCCGCTCTTCATCCACATAAATACTATTAAAACCCAACTGCTTCTGATCTTCTTCCATCCGCAGTATTTCCTGCTGCTCCAGCCGGTTGTTACTGATGTACCATCTGTACACGATGTCTCCCGAAATTCCATAACATTTCCCATCAATGGGAGTGGAAACGATCATATCCTTGTATGCCGGCCGGCTGCTGCCATCACGGTGTGTGTATAAAAGGTCTCCGTTGTTATTGTATAATTTATATCCCGTAGTGTTCCGGATAACCAGGTATTCGTCCACACCAAATGCAAATTCTTTTGCCGGGTCCGGATCAAATGCAATTACCTTCCTGATAAGGCCTTTCGCCAGCAGGTAAACTTTTTCTCTCGCCACCACATAATATGCATCCTCCCCTGCAGGGTATACACTATTTCCCCAGTAACAATTGGCAAAAGAACCTTCGTTGGTGGAAGGATCATAGGTGTCTGACTTTATATCTCTCCAAATACTTTTCTGAATAGTGAAGAACAGACCCCTGTTGGGACAGTAAGGAATCGAAAGCGAATCGGCCACCGTCCATTTTATCAAACGGCTGTCCTTATCCACTTTATACATTTGATTGGCCGGATGGCGCCCCCAAAATACCAGGTCTCCATTATTATCGGCATTGCAAGTCCAGAAACGTGTATCAGGGGAAATAACCCTGGAGACAGTATGGGCACTGAAGAAAGCACTGCCGTTCCAGCGAACTGCCCAGCCAGACGTGGTCAATAGCCAGAAAAAACCGTTCTTATCTTTCGCAATGTTTTTAACCTGGTTATCCGGCACCACACCTCTCAGCGTATAGTTGGTCCTTATCCAATCGGCAGCGCTGGCAACATCACAAAGCATTGCCATGACACTTATCAGTATCCAGCGTGTGTATTGGTTCATACATCTAATTTAAAAAAAATATCATCTGAAAAGCCCACAGCCCTGTGCGATATTTCAG
>JAEUVL010001014.1 GCA_016786965.1 Chitinophagaceae bacterium | reverse complement strand
TGGAAAACTCTGGAGCTTGCTGAGATTAATACCCCCTTCAGAAATCTTCGTCAGCACGGCCGCTAAACTGCCTCTCGAATGATCAGTATGAAAAGTAACGGAAGCTTTATCCGCATTGTCAATGCTCTTTGCATCCCCTTCAGGGTGCAACATGAGAAAGCGGGTGTAGTTATTCTTCAATGTATGAATATTGGGAGCAATGACTTCCAGGCCGTAGAGGTCAGCCGCCAGCTTACTGGCAATGGCAGCAATATGCTTGGTCTTATGCTGATGAATATGTTTGGCGCTCAGTGCCGTATCATCAGTTTCCACCAGTTTCCATTTGTGCTTATCCAAAAAACCATAACACTGCTGCAAAGCCATAGTATGAGAATGCACTTCTTTTATATCCTCCAGCTTCACACCGGGATTGACCAACAGGTTTTGTCTTATTTGCAAATAGATCTCCCCGGTGATCGTAAGATTGCTTTTTTGCAATAGGTTATAATTAGGCAAAATACTTCCTGCAATAGAATTCTCTATCGCCATCACCCCGCCGTCACTTTCCTTTTTATTACCTGCTATTTTAATCACCTCCCGGAAAGTAGCACAGGGGATCACCTGCACCTCCTTTCCATGAAACAATTGCGCCGCTACCTGGTGAAAGCTG
Source organism: Chitinophagaceae bacterium (assembly GCA_016786965.1). Classification (GTDB taxonomy): domain Bacteria; phylum Bacteroidota; class Bacteroidia; order Chitinophagales; family Chitinophagaceae; genus JJ008. Next base: position 2,062 of record JAEUVL010001014.1, on the reverse strand, counting down.
CCTTCGTAACCCTGTATTGAAACTTTAGTAACCATAATTAAAACAAAAATCCCGGTCTGTTTTGACCGGGATTCTTTATGTTGTTGTTTTTTAGTTGTTCAGTTTATTTCAACAAAAGCATTCCCGGCTTCTTATTAAAAAAGAAGTAATAAAAATAGAAACCGAAATATGTTGTTGTTGATGTCATCTGTAAACAAATATAGTTTTCTTGTTCAGTAATTCAAATCTTTTTGTGATTATTTATTTACGGCCGCCGCCGGATTCTGCATCATTCATGCGGATCTTCCGGCCCCTGTAGTTCTTTCCATCAATGGCTTTTATCATCTTTTTACCGGCTGATGGTTCTATCTCTATCCAGCTAGTCATTTCTTTCATATCAATGCGGCCCAGTACTTCTTTCTTCAAGTCGCTCATATCCAGAATGAACTGGAGGAAACTGGCTTTATAAAATCCATCTTTTGTACCCAGGTTCACAAACAGTCGTTGGTAATTCCCTCCGCTTCCAAAACTTCTTCCTTTTGTATCCCTATCACGGTCTCTTGATGCTGGCCTGTCACCTCTGTCACCACGTTTATCGCTCCTTCTGTCATCGCCCCGCATGTTCAGGTCGGCTGCATTTTCATAGTATTTCAGGAAACGGTCAAACTCGAGCGCAGCCACCCGTTGCAATATCTCTTCCTTTTCTATATCTCCAAATTTCTCTTTTAGTGTAGGGAGGTAGGCTTCATACTCTCCATGGCTGATATCCGCTTGCAGCATTTTATCAATAAAAGAAAAGAACTGCTTCCGGCAAACATCCTTGCCACTGGGTATGTCCATTTTATGAAACTGCGTCTTCACCAGTCTTTCTATCTGGCGGAGGCGGTATATTTCTTTAGGTGTAACAATAGATACAGATACTCCACTACTGCCTGCCCGGCCTGTACGTCCGCTGCGGTGTGTGTACACTTCCACATCATCCGGCAGTTCGTAGTTAATTACATGTGTAATGCCTTTTACGTCAATACCCCTTGCTGCCACATCAGTAGCTACCAGCAGCTTCACACTCTTATCCCGGAAAAGCCCCATTACTTTATCTCGCTGTTGCTGGGTAAGGTCGCCGTGAATTGCGTCAATATCATATCCTTCACGGGTCAGCTTTTCCGCAATGTCCTGTGTATCTGCTTTTGTCCTGGCAAACACGATCCCATATATCCCGGGATTAAAATCAATGATCCGCTTAAGCACTTCGTAGCGGTTATGGTGCTGTGTGGCATAATACTGATGGTCAATAGTAGCGGCCCCTTCATTGGTTTTACCAATAGTGATCTCGAACGGTTTGTCCATGTATTTTTTGCTCACCTGCCTTATTTCTGCGGGCATAGTGGCGCTAAAGAGCCAGGTGCTCTGGCGGTTGGGAGTGTTCTTCAGAATGAACTCAATGTCATCTTTAAATCCCATATTCAGCATCTCATCAGCTTCATCCAGTACCACATAGTGGATCTTTTCAAGATTAATAGCTTTCCGCTCTATCAGGTCTATCAGCCTGCCGGGGGTGGCCACCACCACATGTGTGCCTTTTTTCAGATCCCTTATTTGCATACTGATGGAAGTACCTCCATAAACGGCCGTGACTGAAACCGCCACCTTCTTACTCTTGAATTTTTCGAGGTCGCTGGTTATTTGCAGGCAAAGCTCCCGGGTGGGACAAACGATGAGAGCTTGCGGAAACCGGTCTTCTTTATTAATAAGTTGTAACAGAGGCAATCCAAAAGCAGCGGTTTTACCAGTTCCGGTTTGGGCCAGACCGATAAAATCTTTTGTTCCCTGTAACAGAACGGGGATGGCTTTTTCTTGTATGGGAGTGGGTTGGGTAAAGCCTAATGCTGTAATAGAATGGAGTAGGCCTTCTTCAATGCCCAGGGCCGCAAATGTGTTCACTGATTATAATTTTTGATAATGAAGCGGCAAAGGTAGCCTTAAATGGGGGGAAAGCCGAATGTATTTTGTGATGGAGAAGCGGGCTAAAAAGTAAAAGCCGCTCCGGAAAGGAACGGCCTTTGACTTTGCTTGCCTTATAAAG
>JAEUVL010000916.1 GCA_016786965.1 Chitinophagaceae bacterium | reverse complement strand
CGTTGGTATAAAGGTGTACAATAACTATTGTCAATAAGTGTGGTGATCTGCCTTGATCTTGCAAAAGCCGCTACCTCCCTTATCGGTTGTATAGCATAATTCCAGCTATTGGGTGATTCCAGGTAATAAAATGTTGTATTTTCTTTTGTAGCTGTAATCCACCCTTCTACTGTCGTACCGTCTATGTATGTAGTGGTTACGCCAAATCTTGGCAGTATCACATCAAACATACGTTGCACCCAGGTGTATGGATTAGCCACTGAAACTATATGGTCACCTGATTTTATATTCGCAAATATTCCTGCAAAGATGGCAGCCGCTCCATTATTGAACACGAGGCAATCTTCTGCTCCATCCAACGCAGCTAATTTCTTTCGGAGAATATCCACAGTAGGATTCAGGCCACGACTATAAAGATAGCCACCCATTTCGTTTTCAAACGCTTCATGCAGATCGGCCACTTTCCTAAACGTAAAGTTGCTGGTTTGCATGATTGGCGGAGCCACCGCATTAAAATAATGCTCCCGGTCTTCGCCCAGTTCATTGATTATTTGCGAAATATCCATCAGGCTTTTTTCTTATGATAAAAGATATAGAACAACAAAAGAAATAAGGCCAGCAGGCCGATGCCGATTAGTGCCGCGTTTAAATCTTTAATGACTACTCCAACAGCTATCATAAAATAGCTGAAAACAAAAAAAGCGGCCAGTATCGGGGTGAATTTGTTCCATGCACCTGTAATGAGTTCTTCGTTTTGCCTTCTTTTTCTCAGTATGAACAAAGTGGCAGCTGATGTACTCATACCGATACTGTCAAGAAACATAGTAAAGCTCAGAATATTGTCTACGCCTTTTCCGAAAAGAGTTACTATAATGGTTATGAGGGAAAATGTAGCCAAGCCGGCCACCAGCGCCCCGGTTTTGGAGTGCTGATAAGAAAATATTTTAGGAAAAACCTTATCCTGGCTCATGGCAAACATCACCCGGGGGTTACTCATCAGCAATATATTAACATAGGCCAGAACAGATAAAAACATCAGTGCATCAAACACCTTTCCCCCGTTTTTCCCGAACCATGCTTCACAAAGCAAAGACCCGATGGCGGTGGCGTTTTTCATTTTATCATAGCCGATAACTTGTGTGTAAGCAACATTGATCAGCAGGTAAAGAAGTATGACAATGATGATTCCTATGATTATGCCTTTGGGAATCATACCCGGCTTTTTCACTTCAGCCCCAAAGTTTATCGTTTGCTGATAACCGCCGTAAGCAAAACAAACCGGGATAAGGGAAATAAGAAAAAGGGTAACAGGGCTGTTGTTCTGCAGCGTGTAAAACTTAGCATTTTTTTCATACCCATGTGGTTCAATAACCACTCCTTTGAAAAGGGCAGCGATCAGTATCACCATCAACCCCACCTTAATGATAATCAGTATATTTTGCGTTTTGCTGCTGGTGCGAAGTCCAAATAAATTAACTCCGAAAAAAAGGACCACGGCCACAACTGCTACTGTAACATTAAAAAAAATGCCGCTCGGATGACCATACAGCAGATCGCTCACATAATCAGCACCTATCAACGCCACTACTGCCAGCGAAGCTGCATTACTGATAAGAATTATTGAATTAACGGAAAAACCGACGGACGGATGATAACATTCAGCAAACACTTTATAATACCCGCCCATTGCAGGAAGCCGCAGGCCGATTTCGGCATAGGTCAAAGCGCCACATAACGCAATCACGCCACCAGCAGTCCAAACAAAGAAAAAAATATCCTGTGTACCGGATGAAGCGGCAACAATGGCGGGATTTTTAAATATTCCCATACCAATTACCAGGCTTACCACAATCAGCGTTATATCTGTCAGTCCGAGTTTGCTCTTTGCGCTCATGGCTTGAAGATACAAATAAAAGCCTCTACCTTTATAAG
>JAEUVL010000861.1 GCA_016786965.1 Chitinophagaceae bacterium | reverse complement strand
AATGCGGCCGTAACCACTCTTTCCACACATCTGTCTACCGTTTCCACGGCTTTGATGGCTGCGGACCAAACACCAGTATGGCCTACCATATCCGCATTGGCATAATTCAGGCAAATGAAATCGGCCGTTTTATTTTCTATTTCAGGTATCAGTGCATCGGTAAGTTCATAGGCACTCATCTCTGGCTGCAGGTCATAGGTGGCAACTTTGGGGGAAGTCGCCATGATCCTTTTTTCTCCTTCAAATTTTTTTTCGCGGCCGCCGCTAAAAAAGAAGGTTACATGCGGATACTTTTCTGTCTCTGCTGCCCGTATTTGTTTTAATCCATGTTTTTCCAGAATCTCTCCTAGCGTATTATTTAAATTATCTGTTTCAAAAACCACATTCACATTTTGGTAGGTACTATCGTATTCTGTCATAGTGGTATAATGCAACGCCAATTTGTACATATTGAAATCAGGAAAATCAGTTTGTGTAAGTACCTGGGTTATTTCCCGGCAACGATCCGTCCTGAAATTGAAACAAACAGCAACATCGCCATTTTTGATAGTGGCTAAAGGTTGCTGACCTTCGTCTATGATAATAGTGGGTTTTATGAACTCGTCAGTAATGTTTTTTTCATAGGAGTTTTCCACTGCAGCGATAGCATCTGTGGCTTTCTCGCCTATTCCATTTACCAGGGCATCATAGGCCAGTTTTATCCTTTCCCAGCGTTTATCCCGGTCCATTGCATAGTAGCGTCCGCTTACAGAAGCAATCTTGCCTATTGAAAAATTCAGGTGTTGCTGCAGTTCTGTCAGGAAAGCAAGACCACTTTTGGGGTCGCAATCCCGGCCATCAGTGAAAGCATGTATAAATACTTCTGAAAGCCCTTCTGTTTTGCATATATCCACTATGGTTTTCAGGTGATTAATGTGGGAATGGACCCCGCCATCACTTACCAAACCCAGGAGATGTAGTGGTTTATTATTGGCTTTGGCAAAGCGGATAGAGCGCAGCAATACCTCATTTTGCGCAAATGAACCATCCCGGATGGCCACATTAATGCGCTGAAGCTCCTGATAAACAATCCGCCCGGCCCCCAGGTTCAAGTGGCCTACTTCTGAGTTGCCCATTTGCCCGTCTGGAAGGCCCACGGCCTCGCCACAGGTAATCAGGGTGGTATTTGGATAATTTGAATATAAAGACCTTGTAAAGGGCACATTAGCGTTCTGGATAGCATCCGCCGAAGCAACTTTCCCTAGTCCCCAGCCGTCCATGATGGCGAGAATGACTCTTTTTTGTGACATTTTATCTGCTGTTTATGAGTGTGCAAAAACCATTCGTTTTCAAGGTAACATTACCAATCCGAACCCTGTAAAACTACACCCAAAAAACTTATTTGTTATCCAGGTATGCATAAAAAATGCTGGTTTTTAGTACTTTAGTACCTGATGAAGAGCGCCTTAATACTATGGCATGTTTTTAGATTAATATACCTGTGAAAACCAAATTTGTATGAAACATTTATTTACAACACTACTGCTTGGCTCTGTCTTACTGTTTTCGTCTTTTGATACACAAAACAGTATTGATAGTGTGATCAATGCTCTCCGCTCCGGCAATTCTACAGAACTTGCCAAATACTTTGATGATACAGTTGAACTAATACTGCCTGATAAAAGCGACAGTTACAGTAAAGCGCAAGCTCAACTGATAGTAAAAGACTTCTTTGGAAATAATGGAGTGAAAGGTTTTGAACTGAAGCACAAGGGAGATTCTCCTCCCGGCGGCCATTTTTGTATCGGCACATTACAGACCAACGCCGGTAACTTCCGTACCAATGTTTTTATGAAAGTAAAGAACGGTAAAGAAGTGATAAAGGAGATCCGTTTTCAAGCGGTGGAATAAAGAAAAAATAATTGATAGAAAGCCTGTTTGATCATATATCAAACAGGCTTTTTTTGATACAAATCATAGCTGAATCTGAAATACTACTTTTGTACCTATGAGTTTTGACGAACAACTGCACCACCTCGTGGATGAAGCCCTGAAGGAAGATATTGGTGACGGAGACCATTCCACCCTGGCAAGTATTGATCCTTTTGTAAAAGGTAAGGCTGTTTTAAAAATAAAACAGGACGGAGTGTTAGCTGGTATGCAGGTGGCTGAAAAAATATTTAGCTATAAAGAACCAGCCTCTGTTTTTGTTCCATTTAAGAAAGAGGGGGAAGCAATGAAGTATGGTGAAAAGGCGTTTGAAGTAGAAGCCTCTGTGCATACTATTTTGCAGTGTGAAAGGCTGGTGCTGAATTGCATGCAGCGGATGAGCGGTATTGCAACTTTGACTCGTCAATATGCTGACAAATTAAAAGGGTTTAAAACCCGGCTGCTGGATACCCGCAAGACAACACCCAACTTCAGGCTACTGGAAAAGGAAGCTGTGAGGATAGGCGGGGGTGTTAATCACCGGTTTGGACTGTATGATATGATCATGCTGAAAGACAACCACATTGATTACTGTGGCGGCATTGAGAAGGCGATCGATAAAGCCGCAGCCTATGTGCAAACAGTAAAGCCCGGATTGAAAATAGAGGTGGAAACAAGAAGCATAAATGATGTAAAACGGGTAATGGCAATGGGTAAAGGAAAAGTATTCCGCATCATGCTGGATAATTTTACACCACAACAGATTGAAGACGCGGTACAATTGATCGGGGATGAATTTGAAACAGAAGCCAGCGGAGGCATCAACCTGGATAATATTGTGGAATACGCAAAAGCAGGAGTGGATTTTGTAAGTGTGGGCGCATTGATACACCAGGCCAAGAGCCTGGACCTTAGTTTGAAAGCATTGATAATATGAAGATGGAAAGAAAGTGTAGTGTGGAAATGAAAAAAGCCTATTATGAGTAAAAAAAACAAACCAGATACAAGGGGATTTGTGTACAGTACCGACCCCAATTTTTCTTTTGAAGAAGAACGCTCCACCACGGAAACCCTGCCACCAGCGCAGCAGAAGCTGAAAGTAAGATTGGATACCAAGCATCGGGCTGGCAAAGCTGTGACGCTGGTAGCGGGTTTTGCGGGAACGGATGATGACCTGCAGGAACTGGGAAAGAAACTAAAATCGTTTTGTGGCACGGGTGGCTCTGCCAAGGACGGAGAAATTATTGTGCAGGGTGATCAACGGGAGAAAGTTCTGCAATGGCTTAAAAAGAACGGTTATACTCAATCAAGAGTGATCTAATAATGTCTAATTCAACTAACATGAATAGAATAGTCTTGTCTTTTGTTTTTCTTTTTGCAGCGGTGATTGTGCAAGCGCAGGTATCCGGTGTAACGTGGAGTGAGGAAATGAAGTTCAATAAAGGAAGTATGGAGTTTAAGGTAATCGGGTCGGACAAGACCGGCTTTTTCCTCCAGGAATCGCACCAGGTGGTGAAAAGCTATTTTGTAATTGGCTATTCTGTAAGGGACGTGGCAAAGCTGATCCGCATGGATAAGAATATGGTGGAGCAATACAACAATGATTTTGCGAAGGAATTAAAAGGGAAAGAATTTGAACGGTTCCTTTTTGTGAAAGACCGGCTTTTTATAATTGCAGACGACTACAACAAAAAAGAACTGCAACTGATGATCTATTTTGCTGAAGTGGATAAGGCGACAGGCAGTTTGAAAGGAGACTGGAAACTGCTGGAAACACTCTACGCTGAAGATAAAACCAAGGCCATACAATATAAGTTTGACTACACGGGTGACAGCAGTAAAGTAGTGTTTGTAAATACAATATTGGGCAAGGAAACCAATGCTTACCATATTTCAATACTGGGGCCTGATCTTTCCCCGGTAACAAAATATCCACCTATAACGAATGAATTTGATCCGAAAACGTATGTGCTGGAAGATGTACTGGTGGCACCGGCAGGACAGGTGCTGCTGCTGGGCCGTGAGAATGAGTATGTGGAAGGAAAAAAGAAGAAAGACAAGTTTCTGCAGTTCAAGAATTATAATACCCGGATATATGGTACTAATGGTAAACTGATAAAGGAAATAAAAACTGACAGCGAAAAAAAATGGCTGGTGAACAGCAAGGCGCTTATTAACAATAATGATATCGTAATGGCTGCGTTCTATTCAGATGAGAGAAAGAAAAAAGAGATAAATGGATTGGTGGTAATGCGCATAGACCCGGCTACGGGCAACCTGGTGTCTGATCAGACGATGGAGCTGAATAAAGGAATGATAAGCATAGTGGAAGAGGACGATGATGACGAAGAGAAGAAATCCAAAAAGAAAGATGATGATGACGAAGAAGAAGGTTTGTCCGGCGACCTGGTATTCAGAAAGTTTGTGATAGCGCCTGATAATTCATTTGTGTTCTTTGCTGAAAAGGTATCCAGCCGCCTTGTAAGCTATACTACTTACAGTGGCACCGGTGCTTCCCGCAGTGCAATGACCACCAGTTATATTCATTACGAATGTGGTGATATCTATACAGCTAAAATAGATGTGTCTGGAAAGATCAATTGGTTTTATACATTTCCAAAGTTTCAGCGGGAGCGGATACCGGCAGGGGTAAGTGCGGGAACTTTGCCCAGTTCTTCTGCTGCCTATTTTCTCAGGCGGGTGGACAAGCCTTATTATGCTGGCTTTGGGGTGGCCAATGCCGGCGGAAAATCATTTCTTTTCTTTAACGACAACCCGAAGAATGCAGGTGTAACAAAAGCAGGGCAGAGGGTAAAGACACTGAATTATAATTTCGATAAGACCGACTGCTATACCCTAGAAGTAAACCTTCTGACTGGTGAAATGAAAAGGAGGGTGGCCTTTTCAAACAATGATATTCCTAATGCTATGCCGAGGCTGGGCAACCAGCTTGGCAATACGTTTTATTTTATCGGGAAAACAGATAAAACCTTTGGTAAGGCAAAAGTGGTAGTGGGAAAATGCACTGTTAAGTAATTCGTTTCACCTGTATAAAAAATAATTGATTGATCTACATCTTGTCAGGGATAGTATTTTGTCTTGCCGGTATTGTCCTGTTTCAGTTAAATGTACTTGAACCGAACAGGAGGGTAAAGCTGCCGCTGCTGGTTATTCTTTGTGGCGTGGTACTCCTTAGTATTGGAATGGCAAAAAGCATGGGGCTTGTTATTTAGCCTTCGGTTTGTTTCATCAAGGGTTTGCCTTTCTCCATGTCATCCAATTCCTTCTCCAGCCTTTTTGTATCATACCCCATCGTTTTTTTATTTTTTATTGCCTTTTTTTCCCAGGCGATGGCTTCTTCTTTTTTTCCAACCTTGTACAGCAAAAGAGCATATGTATTCATAGTAGTATAGTGATCGTGAAATTGGTTGGCTCTTTCAGACCATTGAATGGCTTTAGCAAGGTAGAGAGGATCACCGGAGAGGTCATAAAAATTATTAGCCGCATTGTTTAGTTCCCTGGCATAGTGCTGTGTGGTGGGGGTGAATGTGATAGTACGCTGATTGACGCCATCCTGAACAGGTTGCTCTTTCTTTTGTTTTTCCACCATCATTACAAAAGAGAGTGAATCTTTTCTTTTGATAGAATCAACTGAGATAGTCATATAATAGTTGTCGTAAAAATATACAGAGCGGATAAGATAATTCAATGTGTCTTTCGTTTCGAGATAATACTGTATCATTTCATAATCTGCTGCTTTCTGGCCCGCCCTGTAATCAGGGTTATATGTAAACTTACGGAAGTCTGATACCCGGTATGCATATCGCTCATTCTTTTCCCGTGCAGCTTTATTCATGGATTTATGAACGATCCGACCATTGATAGAAATACGCTCATTTAGCGGAAGAGAATTCCAGGCTTCATTAAATCGGGAGCTCCTTCTCATTGCATTATCTGGTCTGCTGTCAATCACAGGAGCCATTTTTGCAAGAAATATGATGGTTCTTACAGATTCCAACGAATCTTTAGGCAATAGTCTTACATATTCATTCAATAATGTATCGGTATCAAGGTTCAGGTTTTTTTTTGCTGCCATAAGTTCTTCCAGAAAGATGGGATTCCTGTTCCCTTTCTCATACTCACTTAGTATTGTATTGAGCCGCATACCTTCGCTGGCTTTGGTAAGGACTATGTCTATTTCAGTCTCATAGCTTTTTGCCATACTGGAGGTTCTGAGGAAACTATGCAGCAGGGTCCCATCACCTGCTATGAACAGTGTTCCAAAAGCTTCTTCTTTCAGGTCATACAGCTTAGCAATTCTTTTGCGGTCAGGATGCTTTGATGAAATATTTATGGTTGTAAAAATGGAATTTATCTGTTCTCCCAGTTTTTTACTTTCAAATGCTTTGCCGGCCACTTCGTTGCACTGCTCGCAGTTGGAAGCCTCATATTGAAGGAAGATTATTTTACCAGTTTCTTTTGCGGTTTGTAAGGTGGAGTCAAATGAGCCAGCAGTAAAACTGACCTGGCTGTAGCTAATGTAGCTGATGAACAATAGGATGGTAAGTACAAAACTTTTCATAAGGTAAAATTTAAAAATCTAATGTAGGATTTATCCCTCAAATCCAACTTTACGATGCTGCCCGTCGCAATAGGGCTTATTTGCTGAAGCGCCGCAACGGCAAAGAGCTACAGTGCCTGTTTTGGTTTCTTCTTTTCCATCGGCATGTACGATCAGGCATTCTGTTTTGATGAGGTAGGGCCCGTTTGGCGATACTTCTACTTTCAGCAGGTGGGCAGTTTCGGAGACTATTTTATCTGTGGGTTCTTCGGGAGTTGTTTCTGCATTCAGGTAATAGCTTAATGCGCCGCTGGGGCATTGGCGTACCTGCTCAATGATCTTTTCTGTAGCCGTGTCACCCAGTTGTATCCAAGGCCGTTCTTTTGGTTTGAAGACCTCGGCCAACCCTTTCCAGCAAAGGGTGGAGTGAATGCATACATTTGGTTTCCAGACAACGGTGACTTCTCCGTTGGTATATTTCATGGTTTCTTTACCCATAGTAATCAGTTCAATGTTGATCGTTGGTAACTATGTAATGACAATACAATTTACTGAAATCATATTTTACCCTGCCAGATATTCCAACTACAAGTCAGTCAGGAAATACCTGTGCCGGTAGTGTGCTTTCTTAAGTAAGTACAGGATTACTGCCCCTGTGCCTGTGAGTATCCCTTCATCTTTCCCCACATGTTCAACAGTTCGAAGGAGCAGATCTTGAAATTACCACTCATGCTTACATACAGGCCGATGACATCCTGCTGGTTCAGCGGCTCATCTCCGATACTTTCAAAGCGAACATTGTATTGATTCACCAGGTTGGTATATACTGAACCGGTGGGCCATACCTGTGTACCCCTGTTGCTGATATTAATGAGGTTGAATTTTACTCCTGCATGGCGCTTACATTTATCAGCGATAACGGTAGGTTGTTCCCCGCTTTCGATGAAGAGGTCCACACCAACGATGGTTTCATTATCTCCTTCTTTGGAGATCATCATCGGGTTGGTCTCCAGTTTCAATGGAGTGGGAGTGCCGGGCTTATTGGGGATGATGGTACGGGCACCTATTTCGGGGATTTTACCAAAATTGCTGATGATAGCGTCGGCAAACTGGGTGGTGTTTACCGATGGTTTTGATTTATCGCCAAAGTCGCCGGTATGTGTACCGTTTTCAAGTGTGTATAACAAAGCGTTCTCAATGATGGAGGCATTTTCTGTAAGACCTACATGGCGCAGCATGGCGAGGCCACTTAACAGCAGGGCTGTAGGGTTAGCGATATTCTTTCCTGCAATATCCGGGGCTGTGCCGTGCACTGCTTCGAAGATGGAAATATGGTCTCCAATATTTGCCGAAGGCGCAAAACCGAGACCGCCTACCAAACCGGCGCAGAGATCTGATACGATATCGCCCTGCAGGTTGGTGAGTACGAGTACATCAAACAGATCGGGACGGGTGACCAGCTTCATACAGAGGTCATCTACAATGATATCATCTGCTTTCAGTTCGGGGTATTCTTTTGCTACTTCCTGGAAGCACTCAAGAAACAGCCCGTCGGTGATCTTCATAATGTTGGCCTTGTGTACGCAGGTAATGCGGCGGGCATTTTTTTGTTTGGCCATTTCGAAGGCGTAGCGGATGACCTGCATACTGCCCGGACGGGTGATAAAGCGGCGGCTAAGGGCCACATCATGGGTGAGCATGTGCTCGATACCGCCGTAAGTATCTTCTATATTTTCTCTGACCACTGTAATATCGATGGGGATGCCGGCTTTGCTGAACACGGTGTCCACGCCGTGGAGGGTGCGGAAATCTCTTTTGTTGGCAAAAGTGTTCCATGTTTTGCGGGCGGTTACATTTATACTTTTTACACCTTTGCCTTTGGGGGTTTCCATCGGGCCTTTGAAGAGGAGGCCGAGGGCTTCGATACTTTGTTTGGCTTCGGGGGTCATGCCGTTGTTAAACCCTTTGTCAAACACCCATTTACCCATTTCTACATATTCATATTCCAGCGGTACCTGGTTGGCATTGAAAATGGAGAGTACGGCTTCCATTATTTCGGGCCCAATTCCATCTCCTTTGGCTACAGCTATCTTCATATTGCGTTTGTTTTTGTTTTCAGGCGCAAAATTAAGCCCTGAACACCTATTTATGTATTAAATAAAGCCCTAAGAATATCTGGCCTATTTTGTTTATTTTTACTTTATGACGAGCATGATATCTGAAGGTATGAAGGTAAGTGTGGAAACATTTTACCAGGCGGATTACAGCAACCCGCTGCAATCTGAATTCATGTTTGCGTACCGCATCACTCTTGAGAATCACAATTCATTTCCGGTAAAACTTCACCGCCGCCACTGGCATATTTTTGACAGCAATGGCAGCCAGCGGGAGGTAGAGGGTGAAGGGGTGGTTGGCGTGCAGCCTACCATACAACCCGGGGAAAACTACCAGTATGTAAGCGGCTGCAACCTGCGCACTGAGATGGGTAAAATGAG
>JAEUVL010000852.1 GCA_016786965.1 Chitinophagaceae bacterium | reverse complement strand
TCAAATGTGATCAACGATGGCAGTCATGGTATGAATTGTTTTTCTACCATTGCCGCTAATATTCCCGGCCAGTTCATTGGCAAAGCCCCCAAAGCTTCTTTCTGGCTGTACCGCACAGAAGACGATGCCAGTGAATATCCGATTGAGGAACACAACTGGGTGTGTGCCGCAGAAAGGGCCGACAGCAGCGGCGCTGATCTTATCTCTTCTTCGCTGGGTTATTTTGATTTTGATAATGCCACGCTGAATTATGTATATGCCAATATGAATGGCAACACCACCATCTCCGCACAAGGAGCTGATGTTGCCGCTAAAAAAGGTTTACTGGTTGTGTTATCAGCCGGTAATGAAGGCAATGGCGGCTGGCACTATATCACCACCCCTTCTGATGCAGACAGTGTGATATGTGTGGGTGCCGTAAGTGCTGCAGGCAATGTAGGCGGCTTTTCCAGCTATGGCCCTTCGTCTGACGGACAGGTAAAACCCGATATGGCCGCTGTGGGAGTTGCTGCAATGGTACAGACCACTGGTAATACAATAGGCACCAGCAACGGAACTTCTTTCGCTTGTCCTAATATGGCGGGACTGAGCTCCTGCCTGTGGCAGGGATTTCCGGAGTATAATAATATGAAGATCATTAAGGCATTGCAGCAGGCCGGCAGCATTTCCACTTCTCCCAACGATCGTATCGGCTATGGCATCCCCAATGTAAAGACCGCTTTCAAAAATTTACTGATAGAATACGCCACTTCTTCTGCTTCGGTGAGTGCCTGTACGGCCACCATTACCTGGAGCACAAAAGATGTAAGTGCCATGAAATTTCACATAGAAAGAAAAGCGCCGGGTGAAACTGTTTTTACTAAAGTGGGCGAACTGAACCCATCAGCCGGCACTATCCTGGCCAACCATAACTACACTTTTACCAACACACTCATCAATGTAAATGCGGGAGATGTATTCTACCGCATCCGGCAGATCATTGATACGGCTGTCGCCAGCTTTGCAGATGCC
>JAEUVL010000780.1 GCA_016786965.1 Chitinophagaceae bacterium | reverse complement strand
TCGAATTGCCTTGTCCCATGTTTTTGAATTTTTCCGCTGTCCAACGATCACATTGATGCCATTATCTTTTTGATTCAATGCCTGGCCTGGGCCCTGTACACCATATCCTATTACTGCCACCGTTTCATTTTTTAACACTTGCTGTGCTTTACTCAGCGGAAATTCTTCCCTGGTTACTACGTTTTCTTCGACGCCACCAAAATTTAATTTTGCCATTGTTAGTTGATTTTAGATGTTATTTATTAGCGAGTTTCCTTTTACTGATTAATATTTTTATGTGACCAGCTTCGGTTTTTCATGGCATCGTTCCTTGCGTCGCACTATTCATCGTTCTGTTCACTACTCATCAATGTTTAACCCCTGTCGGGGTTTCCTGTTTCATCATCTTGGCGCCTTGATCATCTGTATGATGTTCTCTTCCTTCTTTCAACCTTCTCCAGAAATAGAAAGCCTCGTCGATTCAAGTTGCTCCGCCATTCGGCGGAGGACAGGGGGCTACATTGTAAACACCTCTTCTTTCTGATTCAAGTACTCATTCTCTATCACTTCCTCCCCCGGCTCTTTTTTCTCAAAGTCTTTTAACCGGTCATGGAAACTGCTGCTGGCTTTAATGATAGCCACCCTTGCACTGCGCACAAACTCTATCAGCCCATACGGTTCCAGCGCTTTGATCAGGTTGTCTGTTTCTTCCCGGTGTCCTGTAGTTTCAAATACAGTATAATCTTTTCGTATGGCTACTGCTCTTGCTCCATATTCTCTCAAAAGCCTTTCCACTTTTACTTTCTCGGCTATAGCATCAGTGCTTACTTTATACAAAGCCAGTTCCTGCCATACGATCTCTTCTTCTGTATTATAATATGCTTTCAATACTTCTACTTGCTTTTCTATCTGGCGGCACAGTTTCTTCACCACGTCTTCAGTTTCGTTGATAACAATGGTAAACCGGTGTACACTGTCCACTTCTGTTGGAGAAGTGTTCAGGCTTTCTATGTTGATCTTCCTGCGGGAAAAAATGATCGCAATCCGATTCAATAAACCAACCTGGTTCTCTGTATAAACTGTTACTGTAAATTCTTTTTTGTTCATAATGGTTTATTTAAGTCTGATTTCTGCAACACTGCAACCTTGCGGTACCATCGGGAAAACATTATCTTCTTTACCAACCATTATTTCCAGCAGGTAGGCTTCTTCATGTTTCAGCATGGTGATTAACGATTGTCTCAGGTCTTCCCTCTTGCTTACTTTATTGCCCTCGATATAATATCCTTTTGCCACCTGTACATAGTCGGGGCTGGCTATATCCACAAACGAGTATCTTTTATCATGAAATAATTGCTGCCATTGGCGCACCATGCCCAGGAACTGGTTATTCAATATCATGATCTTTACATTGGCTTTACTTTGCATAATGGTGCCCAGTTCCTGTATCGTCATTTGCATACCACCATCCCCAATCACTGCCACTACCTGCCTGTTGGTATCTCCAAAACTGGCGCCAATGGCAGCAGGTAAAGCAAATCCCATAGTACCCAAACCACCGGAAGTAATATTGCTTTTCGATTGATTGTATTTAGCATAACGGCAGGTCACCATCTGGTGCTGACCTACATCTGTTACTACAACCGCTTCGCCATTAGTTAGCTCATTCAACAGGTTGATCACCTCAGCCATAGAAAGGACTTCACTGGCCGGGTTCATTTCTGGTACTATACATATCTCT
>JAEUVL010000759.1 GCA_016786965.1 Chitinophagaceae bacterium | reverse complement strand
GGTTGGTTTTTTTCGGAGATGGGACGCTAAAGTAGAAGCTATTTTTTTATTCCGCAAGTTTTTTACTGTTTATTTAAAAAAAACTACTGCGTAGAATCAAGAAATGGATACGTATTTTTCCCATCCGGGCCGCAAACATTGTCATCTGGCATAATATCATCGCTTTAAAATATTTATTGAATGAATTTCAGGGATTATCATTTCCCACAAACCCATAGTTTGATAAAAAAATTGGGTTTGATCATTACCGAATGGCTAAAACTGGCAGCCCTTAAATAAAAAATGGGCAGCCCTTTTTTGGCCTGCCCATTGTTCAATATTCTTCAGTGTATTAGTCTTTCTGTTTTTGTTCTGCTGCTTTAACTCTCTTTTCCAGTTGGATAACATACAGCGTAAGCTCTTCTACTTTTTCCAGTAAAGCCCTTGTCATTTCCCCCATATCAATTCCTCTCTTTTCAATTTCGGCTGCAGATGGAACGTTTGGCAGGTGTTTATTTTTCCGGATACTTTCCTCCAGGTCTGCAATGGACATCAGCGGATAGTTTTCTTCAAACACATAGTCTGGCCAGCTGGTGCTGTTTTGCATCACCAGGTTCTCACACATAATTTCTCCATCAACACTCCACTCATAACCAGTTGCGATCCTGGCGGAGTTGCTCCCGATCAGCCCGACCCCATTCAAATGAAATTTTGCATTGGGCGTGTAGGTGCCTATGCCTGTATTGCCCCATGATGGTTGCAACACGAGGTAGTTATTACTATTGCTGTTTGACCATATTACCAATGAAGTATCAGTGGGGAATACTGCGCCTCCGAATGCGGCCTCATTAGAGGTATAGAAGTTTATACCGGTACCCCCAAGGTTGATGGTTCTTCCGTAAGTACTGGTGTTATAGCCGATGCCCATACGGCCATCATCCCTTACCCGCATAATGGTATCCCCTACACTGTTGCGCAATAAGAAAGTATTAGTTGAGGATGTGGTACCCGCACCAATTACATCCAGCCTGCCCAGCGGAACGCCGGGTCCGGAAAAGCCGCCCACACCCATATTACCATTCTGGCTGAAATAGTGCCTGGGAGTGATGGTAGTACCGCCATCGGGGGTGGTGTACCAGCGAAGATCTGCTCCTGCCCCGGTAGTGGCCATCTGCCATTCATTGGCGCCCTGGTAACCGAAACGTATAAGACCGGTGCTAGACTGAACAAAGAGATCACCTCCGTTTATATGAAGAAGGTATGCCGGATTGGTGGTACCGATACCTACCTGACCACTGGGATTAATCGTCATCCTTGGGTTAGCTTGTATGGTGAGATGCAGTTTACCAAGTGTATTTCCTGCTCCGGTACCAAAGTCAACATCTTCGGCGGTGCCAGAATAGGAGCCGATATAACCCCGGTACA
>JAEUVL010000733.1 GCA_016786965.1 Chitinophagaceae bacterium | reverse complement strand
GGATCGAACAGGTCTATCTGGAAGCTGGCTTTCAGCATTGCTTCCGGGGCACGGGCCGTGCCGGAACCATAGCTTACGGTAACTTCCCAGGGTACAGGTACTATGACCAGCCTGGCTGAGTCTTCACTGGTGGGCAATCCGAAGATGTTGTTGTTGGGATTACTTACACTATTGGGGTCGTAGTCTTTGAGATCAACCATATATTTCAAATTGAAAAGCGGTGCAAGTTATAGCTTTTTGGATTACCAATACAGGCAATGCTACAGGATAAATGAATGGGTGAAATTATTTGCCATTGGCAAATAACCGTGGCGGCGTAATACTAGTTATATTAAAAATACATATTGAACACGGATGATACAGATGAGATAGATGAACACAGGTTGCTTTGAATTAAGCAAAATCCCTCTTAATACCCTTTTGTAATACTCTTTATTAAAGTCTCAATGGTATAAAACGCAAGGAGATGCTTATAGAACAGGTAATGCCTTGCCGATGTCTGCGGGTGAGATATGTTTCTATTTGGTCAATATCAACTATTTGCGGCTCAGGTTCCTGAGGTGATGGACATGTGATGCAACGGCCATCCGCATTTTGGGATATTCTATATAGGGCATACCAAAATCCTGGCAGGCTTTCTTGATGATCTTGCTGATAGCAGGATAATGCACATGGGAGATACGGGGGAACAGGTGGTGTTCTACCTGGAAATTCAATCCGCCCACCAACCAGGAGATCAGCTTATTACGGGTGGCAAAGTTGGCGGTTGTTTTTAACTGGTGGATGGCCCATTCATCTTCCATTTTACCGGTAGAAGGATCAGCCTGGGGGAAATGGGTATCTTCTACAGTATGTGCTAACTGGAATACTATGCTGAGCACAAAACCGGCGAACATACCATAAATAATGAACCCTACCACCCATGTGGAAAAGCCTAAAGTGTATATAGGCACGGCCATGAAAATAAAGGCATGCAATAATTTGAAACCCCAGAAAGATATGTGCTGGCCGATGGTCATTTTCTTGAGCGGTGTGGGGCCGATCTTGCCGGAAAAATATTTCTTATAATCTGTAAAGAAGACCCACCAGATATACAACAGGGAGTAAGCTGCCCAGAAATACCAATGCTGGAAGCGGTGTATCTTATAATATTTCTGCGTTTCGCAAAGACGGAGCAGCGGCTTGGCTTCAATATCATCATCAATACCTTCTATGTTGGTGTAGGTGTGGTGAATGATATTATGCTTGGTGCGCCACATGAAATTGTTAGCGCCTAAAAAGTTAAGTGATAATCCTGCCAGTTCATTGACCCATTTATACCGGCTGAAACTGCCGTGCATGCCATCGTGCATAATGTTGAACCCGATAGCTGCAGTAAGACCGCCGAGTACGATACATTCTGTGATGGCCAACCAGGTAACAGGGGTATAAAAAACAAGGTGGATATAAACGAAAAGAAAACTGGCAACCAGGATGATGGCCTTGGAATATAAAGTAAAATTACCAGTGGAGGGTTTTCCTGCTTTTGCAAAGTATTCACTGATCCTTCTCTTCAATTCACCATGAAAGGACTGAGATGCACTGGAGAATTTCGGGCTAGCCATAGTTAGATAATTTCAATTAGCAAAGGTAGTCTTTAACAGCCAAAGCAACTGGTAAAATTCCGGCAAACGTTTGCAGCCGGAAAGCGGGTGTTTTGTTTAATCTTTTGATGAAAAAGAGGAAAAAAGCTGATTATGTCTCATTTGTTATTAAAGCATCAAGGCTGCGGATACCGATCTTTTTTTCACTGATAAAACCTTCTGCATATTTAACACCGATCCGCTTGCCAAACATACGGGCCCTTGCAATGACGCTGTCTAAAAAGTCGGGAGTGGAAATATAGGTTTGGGGTCCTTCTTCACTCGTGGTGGCACCGGTATGGAATTGTGTGCCATAGGCCTGGATGGCCTTCATCCGTTGTTCAAACACATCGCTGATATCTATGAGCAGGTCTGGTTCATGGTACCAGTCCTGGATATAGTGCAATACATAGGAGGGGCGCCAGCGGTCTTGTTTGCGGCCTTCTTCATCGGTGGTTTCTATCTTGGCAAGGCCGGCGAGGAAACAGCTATCGGCAATGAGTTTACCTGCCCTTCCGTGGTCGGGATGCCGGTCGTTCAGCACATTAGAGAA
>JAEUVL010000691.1 GCA_016786965.1 Chitinophagaceae bacterium | reverse complement strand
TGGAGATGTGTACGCACATTATAATACCTGCACACACCGTGGTTCTGCCATTTGCCTGGAAAATAGCGGGCATGCGGCCAAGCTGATCTGCCCATACCATCAATGGGTGTTTGATAAAGATGGCACATTACTGAATGCACGCATGATGCCGGATGATTTTTGTAAAGAGAAGTATAATCTGCGGCCTGTACATGTTCAGATAGCAGAAGGGCTGATCTTTATTTCCCTGGCAAAAGAAGCTCCTGACTTTTCAACAATCAGTAACAGTTTATCGCCTTATGTACGACCATATAGAATGCATACTGCAAAGGTGGCATGTATAAAGAACTATACATTAGCCGCTAACTGGAAACTAGTAGCAGAAAACTTCAGGGAATGTTATCACTGCGGTGGCGCACACCCGGAGTATTGCAGTGCAGTTATTGGGGCTAATCTGCGGGAAGACAGTAATGAGCTGACTGCGGCAAAGCAAAAAGAGTGGAATGCAAAAGGGTTAACCACTGAACTAGTGGAAGTAACAGAAGGCACCACTACATATTCAATCCGCTATCCGTTGAGGCCGGGTGTGGAAAGCTATAGTGTGGATGGAAAAAAAGTATCCCTGCCAATGGGAGATCATCAGGATCATGATGCAGGAGTGGTAGGATTGGTTAACTATCCCAATTTCTGGATGGATGCTGTAAGCGATTATGTGTGGACAATGAAGGTGACACCTGTTAACGCTTTTACTACGGATGTTGAATTTTGCTGGCTGGTGGATGAGAAAGCAGATGAAGGCAGAGACTATCAATTAGAACATTTAGTACAGTTCTGGGAAATAACCGGTGAGCAAGATGGCAAACTGTGCGAGAATAATTTCAGGGGCATTCAAAGCAGCGCTTACAGCCCGGGACCATATGCACCCGTAGAAGACCAGGTGATCAATTTTGTAGATTGGTGTGTTAGCCAACTAAAGAAGGGAATCAGCAGGTAATTTTTTTTTGCCTGTTCTCATAAAGAAAAAAAGTAGTATTGCTGCAATTGCTACTAAGCCTGCATTTAACAAGAATATTTTTGCCAGAGGTATCCCGCTGCTGAGTAAATAGCCTGTCCAATAATTACCCTCAATGGCACCCGCACCGAAATAGGCAGCATATAGCAGTGACTGGCCGGTAGCCAGCCAGTGTTCTTCCACAAGTTTATTTACATATTCTACACATACCACCCAGAAAAGACTCCAGGATAAACCATGTAATAATTCGACTGGCAATGTGGCTATCGGGTTTTTGATAAGATAATATAACGTCATTCTTACAGCAGTGGCAAGCACTGTAATGATCAGTGTTGTTTTTAATCCTAAACGCAGTATGATCCTCGCAGAAAAATAAAAAACAGGTAGTTCGCATAAACCCTGGAAAGAAAGGCCATAACCAACCAGCGAGTCGCTGGCACCATTTTCTTTTAAGTATGTGGAATAGAAATTCCAGATGGTAGTGGCGCATACCGATACCAGGAATACGCAAAAAAGTAAGAAAAGTAAAGGCCCATTCTTAATTACACCCCAAACGTTGCCATAGGCACTTGTGTTGCTTTTTTCATAAACCTCCTGTCGGAGAAAAAAGCTAAACAGGAATGCAAGAAACATGGTAATAGCAGAAACGATGAAGATGGCCGTAATATCAACTGCATCAATTACCTGGCCGGTGATGATAGTTGTAAAGGCAAAACCGGCTGCTCCAAAAAAGCGCAAAGTGCCGTATGAAAATTTAGGGTTGTCTTTGGCAACCAGTAATGCCATACTATCCAGTATAGGCTGAATGGTGTTATAAAATAATGACATAATGATCGTAACGATTATAAGCCATACAAAACCACCATTGTACAGGAAACCCAGGTAGCTGAGAGAAGCAAGGAAAGTGGATATAAGTAATGTTTTCTTATAGCCTAGCTTATCAGCTAAAAATCCATACAAAGGTTGTACAATAAACATCATTATGGGAGTCAGGCTGAGTATAAGGGCGGATTGTGGTCCCGATAGCCCAAGATAGATGCAGTAATCATACAACTTGGGCAGCCATGCCCCCGTACAGCAGAACACTAAGAAATAAACCAGGCGAAGGGCAGTTGCTTTACTCATCTTTCAATATTCGTTAGCTGTGAACCAGCGCCTTCATCAATAAATATGTATCCATTGTTATGCAGCTGCATAATGCTGGCTGGAAAAGATGTGTTTACTTCATCTTCCACTGCTCTTTTTATTACACCGGCTTTTGCCGTCCCATCAGCCATCAGGATCACTTTTTTTGATGCAATTAAGTGACCAAGCCCTAATGTGATCCCTTTGCTCAGGCTCAGTTGTTCTGTAAAATATTTTTGCCCCACCCTTTTCGTGACAGCATCAAGTTCTATCACATGTGATAATAAACCGAAATCAACACCCGGTTCATTGAAACCAATATGGCCATTCATGCCAATACCAACGATCATCAGGTCAATACCCCCTTTCTCCCGAATTATGTTATCCATCACCTCACACTCTTTTGCAAGGTCTTCTGCCTGTCCATTGAATACATGGTATTGCGTTGCAGGTATACGCAGAGGGTCAAAAAGTCTTGTTTTAAAATCATAATGGCAACTCCCGTAAGTTTCAGGGCCAAGGCCTACCCACTCATCAAGGCCTACAAAAAAAAATTGCGAAATATTGGTTTGGCTGTCTTTTATGTTTTTTACAAACAGTTCGCAACTGAGTTTGGGGGAATTACCAGATGCCAGGCAGATAACGGCTCCGGGTTTGGTTTTTAGCAGGGCTAGCAACTCATCTGCTACCGATGCCGAAAGGGTGGCATAATCAGGGAAAACTGATACTTTCATGATTGATTTTTATAGTCTGATGTCGTAAATGAACTGCCTGCAAAAACACAAAGTGTGCAGGTAGAAAAATATTGGATAAGATAAGAAAAATCAATGAGTTAATGAGGCAAAAGTCCACTTTATTATTGTAAATTTAAAGGCCATAAATGTTCCCTTTTTAATTACAGAAAAATGAGTTTGACAGAGACTTACCTGGATAAGTGCGTTGCCATTATTCAACGGATAAAATCACAGCAAAATAAAATTGAGCAGGCCGCCGCCTGGTTTGCCCAAAGCATCCTGGCGGGCAGAATGGTGCATGTGTTTGGGTCTGGTCACAGCCGCATCATGGTGGAAGAAATGTGGCCACGCTATGGGTCATTTCCGGGCTTCAATCCTATAGTAGAGTTATCGCTTACATATCATAATAGCGTAGTGGGTGCCAACGGACAGCGGCAGGCAATGTTCCTGGAAAATGTACCGGGATTAGCAGAACGTATTTTGAGAAACTTTGGTTTGAGCGAAACAGACACAGCGCTGATCATTTCCTCCAGCGGATGTAATATAGTGCCGATAGAAATGGCAGAGTTATTTCAACAACAAAAAATAAAAGTGGTGGCGATTGTCACCCAGGAACATTTAGAGAAAAGTACCAGCAAACGAAGCGACGGAAAGAAACTGTCTGATTTTGCAGACATGGTAATTGATACTGGTGCACCAGCAGGTGATTCGATGATCTCCATTAAAGGATTAGAAACACCTGTATCACCCGGTTCCACGGTAGGCGGAGTGATGATCGTGAACAGCATCAAAGCGGAACTCGCAAAACTATTAACAGATGCTGGTAGTCCGCCAAAAGTACTGACGGCAGGTTGCGTGGTGGGAACAGAGAAGGCTACCGCTTTGTTTGAAGCAGCCTATGATGAACATGCTCACCGCATAGCGGAGTTGTATAAGAATGCTGGAAAATAAAAGAGACACAATTATAAGAACGGTTAAATAAGAAAGTATGAAAAGCTTGCCCATCAGAACTACTGTAGTAGGAAGCTACCCTTTTCCCGGGTGGCTGGAATTTGCTTCGCAAAACCTCGGCAAATTCGG
>JAEUVL010000690.1 GCA_016786965.1 Chitinophagaceae bacterium | reverse complement strand
TCTACTGCGATCAACGAAGAGGGATAGCGCATTTGCAGCAGAAGATATTGGATAAAATTCTGCCTTACCCATTCCTCTGGCAGCAGTTGTATCCATTTTTTGCGCAAAGGGTCGAAGATGAATTCCTTATCACCTTCTTGCTTGATTTTAAAATCTGGTGGCGGATAGTTGATAATCATGCAGCTTCAAAAGTAATTGATTAAATTCGCAGACATGAAGACAAAAGAAGAAATAGTACAGAACTGGCTGCCCCGCTATACCGGGGAGCAACTCGAGAATTTTGGAGAATATATTTTGCTCACCAATTTCAGCAATTATGTTACCATGTTTGCTGCATGGAATAATGTGCCGGTGATCGGGGAAGGTAAACCTATGCAATGCGCTACCGCCAATAATATCAGCATCATCAATTTCGGTATGGGAAGCCCTACGGCCGCCACCGTGATGGACCTGCTCACAGCGATTAACCCTAAAGCGGTGTTGTTCTTAGGTAAATGCGGAGGTCTGAAAAAAAGAAATAAGATCGGCGACCTCATTTTACCCATAGCTGCCATCCGTGGCGAAGGGACCTCCAATGATTATTTCCCTGCGGAAGTACCCGCACTGCCCGCCTTTGCCCTGCAAAAGGCTGTATCCACCACCATTAGAGATTATGCCGTTGACTACTGGACTGGCACTGTGTATACCACCAACCGCAGGGTGTGGGAGCATGATGAACCTTTTAAAGAATACCTGCAAAAAGTGAGGGCTTATGCCATTGATATGGAAACAGCTACCATCTTTACGGTAGGCTTTTATAATAAAATACCAACCGGTGCCCTACTACTTGTAAGCGATCAGCCAATGATACCTGAAGGTGTGAAGACAGAAGAAAGCGATAAAAAAGTGACGTCGGGCTTTGTGGAAACACACCTCAAAATTGGCGTTGATTCGCTGAAGCAGCTGATCAATGATGGGTTGACGGTACGACATCTGAAATTCTAAATTTCGATACACATGAAACTGTTGGTTATCCTTTCCCTTTTGGCCACACTGCTGCTCTCCAACAGTGATTGCGGCAAAAAGAAAAGTGGCGCCGCCACCTATAAAGGCAGACTGGAAATAGCAGGATTGTGTATGAACTATACTGTTGCTCTTACAGAAGGAGAAATGGCAGACACACTACTGACAGAAGAATGGACGGATGAAACCACAAACAAAACCTATACGAAGGTATTCAGGCTGGGCAACCCCTGCGAATTTCCTGCCACTATCAAACAGGGAGATGAATTTTATTTTATGATCGATACCACTAAAGGGAAAGATTGCATGGTATGCCTCGCCTATTATCCCACGCCGCCAAAAGCATTAGCAATAAAAGTGGTGGATAAATAATGCTCCCTTTATTAACTATAAAAAATCTGTCACTAGATTTCATCGCTGAATCAGGAACAACTCCTGCATTAAAAAACATTTCCTTTACCCTGCAAAAAGGGGAGATATTGGCACTGGTCGGAGAATCCGGGTCAGGCAAATCCGTGACCTCCCTTTCCATCCTGCAGTTGCTGCCATCGCCTCCGGCCAGGTACACAGCCGGTCAGATACTTTTCTCGGAAGATGGTGCTACGCAAACTGACTTATTACAACGAAAGAAAACAGAACTACAGCACATCCGTGGAAATAAGATCGCCATGATCTTCCAGGAGCCGATGACATCACTAAACCCTGTTCTTACCTGCGGACAACAGGTAATGGAATCATTGCTGCAGCATAAAAACATTTCCGCCACCGCAGCAAAGCAGCAAACCATTGCCTGGCTGGAAAGAGTAAAACTGCCCGAACCGGAAGCTATGTTCAACCGGTACCCTCACCAACTCAGTGGCGGGCAAAAGCAACGGGTAATGATAGCCATGGCCATGTGCTGCCAACCATCCCTTCTCATTTGCGATGAACCAACAACCGCTTTGGATGTAACTGTGCAGAAAACGATACTGCAACTGATAAAAGAATTACAACAACAAACAGGAATGGGTGTCATCTTTATTACCCACGACCTCGGCGTAGTGGCAGAGATCGCCGACAGGGCCCTGGTAATGTATAAAGGAGAGATCGTGGAACAAGATACTGTTAAAGAAATATTCCTGCATCCTAAGCATCCTTACACCAAAGCCTTACTCGCCTGCCGCCCTGTGAATCATGAAAGAGGAAAGCGATTACCAGTGGTGAGTGATTTTTTGGGGAATGAGGATAACAGAACACAGAAAAAAATGGAGGAACTGCAGAAAGCTGATACTTCACCTTTACGTAAAACAGATGAAACCCTGCTGACAGCAAAAAATCTTTCCGTTTGGTTCCCTTCCAAAAAGACATGGCTGGGTAAGCCAATATCATTTACTAAAGCAGTGGATGATGTAAGTTTTGAGGTATATAAGGGAGAAACACTTGGACTGGTGGGGGAAAGCGGATGTGGTAAAACCACACTGGGAAGAACCCTGCTTCGCCTGGTAGAACCGACAGCTGGCAGTATAATTTATAATAACATTGACCTTACCGCCAAAAAAAGGGATGAGTTAAAATCATTGCGTAAAGAAATACAGATCGTTTTCCAGGATCCTTATTCATCCCTGAACCCACGCCTTACCATTGGATCTGCCATTGCAGAACCAATGAAAGTTCATGGTATCGGCAATTCTGCCAAACAACGAAAAGACGAAGTAATAGCCCTGCTGGAAAAAGTAAATCTGAAAGCTGATCATTTCAACCGTTATCCACATGAATTCAGTGGCGGACAACGCCAGCGGATCGTTATTGCCAGGGCCCTGGCATTGAGCCCATCCTTTGTTGTATGCGATGAATCTGTTTCCGCACTGGATGTGAGTGTGCAGGCGCAGGTTTTGAACTTATTAAATGATCTGAAAAAGGAATTTGGATTTACGGTCATCTTTATTTCACATGACTTATCTGTAGTACGCTATATCAGCGACCGGATCCTGGTAATGAACAAAGGAAAAATAGAAGAGAGCGGCCCGGCTGATACTATTTACTTCAA
>JAEUVL010001081.1 GCA_016786965.1 Chitinophagaceae bacterium | reverse complement strand
CTTCGAGTGGATCATCAACAGCACCAATAGCAAGCTTCGGCTGATAAATAATTTTCTGTTCTTTGCCAAAATCTGCTTGATTTTGCAATTGCTTTTCTCCGACCAAAATATTTTCAGCAGTTGCAGGTGATGTGTCTTGCGATAGGGGCAATATTGAACCAGTGTGTGTCATCCTGTTATAGCCAACTGTTTATTAAACGATTAAATCTCTATTAGATACTCGTTACTTGTTGTGAGTTGTTGCCACTTCATCACATCATCTTCAACAGACAGTGATTCCTGGGCCCCGATTGCATCAGTAAAACCGTACCCAATGATTACTTTCAGCCTGTAAACTCCTTTCTCAGGGCTCGCATAGCTTTGTTCATTAAAAATAGTATTCAGTTTCACTGGCCATTGAAGGTTTATCTCTTTTACTATGGACTCCTTTGACTTAATAAGTTGCAGTTGGGGTAAAAAATAACCAAACACATTCACATTTTTCACCATAGGGGTTCTGCCCAAATTCATCTCTATAAATTTACCATTGCAACTCCAGGTAAACCAATTGTCAGTAACCAGAAATATTTTCTTATCGTAAAGATTGGTTATACGGTATACGACAAGATTACTATTCATAAACTCCTCTTTCCCTGCTGAAATAATTTCTACATTTACCATAAAATATTTTACTTACGGAGGCAACTTCTCTCCGGGCTTAAACGGAATCTGATCACTGATCTTGAAACTGGTAGAATTTAATTTATTGTATTGTGCTCTCCATTTCTTACATACATTAAGAAAAGAACTCATAGTAACTGTGCCTGCGGAAGCGGTTGTACCTGTTGGATGACTAAATGACTCACCACAATATGGCTGTCTGAATGTCCCTCTCCGGCTTATTCCATGCTCATCTCTTATTAGGTTTTCCCTTTCTACAGTTTCTTGATGACCACCCCTTCCCCTGGGAGCGGTATGGTCTTTTGCTGCATCACCTTTGTTTCCAAGCCAACCGTGGCCACACAATTCATGTCCCAGAACCAACCATGGATCTATATTTTGGAATCCACCGGCGGCCGTTACTGCGCCCCACAATAAAGGGCTGTTTGGTGAAGGCGTTGTTACCTCCCCACCAGAACCTCCCGAACCCGGGGTATCCGCCTTTGTATTATCATCAAATAATGTGTGTGGCCATGAACTGTCATCTACAGTTATACGCCAGCTATTCGGAGATGTAATAATATCGCATAAACAACCACAACCAACTGGAGTGCCTGATGTTGACGCAGTCAGAGGTATTGGACCAACAAAGTCAGGAGGGTAAGGTGTCGTAGAACAAAAATAAGAGGGTACTGAAACGTCGCCGCCTGCAGAAATAGTGACATTACCACCAGTGCAAAGGGTCTGTAAATAATTCAAGACCGTATCCCGGTTAGTCTGAACTAAACCCTTACCGGTAGGGTTAGGAATCATATTGGAAGCGTCGGTAACTGAAAGCTTTCTATCGATCTTCTTCTGAAAATCCCCTCCCTGCTGCACCGTATGCGTCAGCTCATGCGCCAGCAGATGTTTCCCTTCACTTGAATTTGGATTATACTGTGCTTCATTAAAATAAATATCATTCCCCACAGTAAATGCTTTGGCATTTAAGTCCCTGCTCATTTGTATAGCTTCTCCGCCCGTATGGATATTGATATTGCTGAAGTCAGTACCGAACCTGCTTTCCATGAACGACTGCGTGGTACTGTCCATCATACTGCCTTGTCCTTTGGTCGCATTGATCTGGCTGGTGACAGTTGGAGACGCCACCATACCACCGGTTGCTTCTTTCCGTTGAATAAAAGACGCCAGCGGTTTACGCTGCACTTTTTCCTCTTCTTCACAGGCAGCACACTTTCGCTGTATACCGCTTGCATTACCTGCCGCAGGTGCCGGCACTTCCTGCATACTCATTACTTTATCCGCCATGTTATCCGCTTCCTGCTCCAGCGGATCATTCACAGCGCCAATGGCAAGACTGCATTGCACCACCACAGCGGCAGCATTGCTGTTATCTGCCTTCTGTATTTGTTTTTTATCGCCTGTCATACTACTGATTTAGGATTAACAATACGCAGCCCGTATTATCTATAATGTCTTCCCTTCTTTTCGATACTCGTTCTTAATACCTTTTATCACATCCTCCGCTGTTACCCGGTTATCATTTCTGCTTAATGCCTGCAACGAAGCATATTGCACAGCATTCATAATAGAACCACCCGACAATTCATACTGCTGCGCAATACTTTCGAGCTCCTGCTGCGATGGTTTGATACAGGCTGTACTGAATGCATTATTCCACAGGCGGAATCGCTCCCTTGCCTGTGGTTTTTGAAAATGGATGATCGCCTGCAAGCGGCGGGTAAATGCTTCATCCACGTTACTGCGCATATTAGAAGCCAGTATCACC
>JAEUVL010000667.1 GCA_016786965.1 Chitinophagaceae bacterium | reverse complement strand
AGTGTTTGCTGCGCAAGCACAACCCGTTACCAATACCCCTGCCATAAAAGAGTCTAAACCCTATAAGGTTCTCACTTCAGGCAAACAGATCACTATCCGGAGTACCAAAGAAATTAAACATGTGATGTTGTGGACCAGCGGTGGCAACCGGCTGGTGGAACAACGGGAGATCAACAATACTTCTTACACCTTTACCATTCCTGTCAGTGGCAGCTATTTTTTCCTGATGGTAGGATTGGCCGGCGGCAAGATCTATACAGAAAAGATCGGGTTGCAATAAAAAATAACAGATGACAGATAATAGTTTATCATAGTACAAATTTCTGGGGTAAAGAAGGATCATCCATGAGCTTTTATCTCTTATCTACTCTTTCTGCTTTGTATCCATCACTATCGTTACCGGTCCATCATTCAGCAATTCCACTTTCATATCAGCACCAAACACACCGGTGCCAATCGGTTTTCCAAGATCAGTTGCCAATTGCCCGATCATTTTTTCGTACATCGGAATAGCGATATCCGGCTTACTGGCCCTGATATAGGATGGGCGGTTGCCCTTTTTTGTAGCAGCATGCAGGGTAAACTGGCTTACAAGTATAATATCTCCGTTCTTATCTTTCACTGATTCATTCATTACGCCTCCGGCATCATCAAAAATGCGGAGGTTGACGATCTTGTTGCTCAACCACTCAATATCCTCCATTGTATCTGCATCTTCAATACCCACCAGTATGAGCAGCCCTTGGCCGATCTGTGAATGGACATGACCGTCAATAGTTACACTTGCTTTGGATACTCTTTGTATTACCGCCCTCATTATTTTCTACCTTTGAAGAATTACAAATGTATAGAAGACTATTCCATTTGACTCATTTGACCGATTATGACCTCATTTGATCTTTCATCCGAAATCAATTTTCAAACCACCCGCAGCGGCGGCAAGGGAGGACAAAACGTAAACAAGGTGGAGACGGCCGTCATCGCCTTCTTTCATGTGGCCTCCTCGCAATTATTATCTGATG
>JAEUVL010000614.1 GCA_016786965.1 Chitinophagaceae bacterium | reverse complement strand
CAGCATACACAATTAATCATTAAACCTTAAAACAAAAAATGAAAAAGTTAATGACAGCAGCAATGGCTATCCTCATTGCATGTACCTCCTGCAAAAAAGACCTCCTGATCGGTAATGGCCCCGTAGCAACAGAACTGCGTTTCGCTACTGGTTTCACCCAGGTGAAGGTGAGCGGAAAAACGAATGTTACCATCAACTATGGCACCACTTTTAAAGTGGAAGTAAGAGCATACCGCAATCTCATCCCGGCACTCGAAACTAAAGTGAACGGTGAGGTGCTGACTATTGGCTACGAAAGCGGCACCAGTGTAAGCAATGACAATTCGGAAGTATTCATTACAATGCCCTTGCTTACCAAATTCTCCACCACCGGCGACAGTAAAATAAATATCAACTCCGGAACTGCCGACCATTTTGAAGCACGGCTAACCGGTGCCAGTAAAATAGAAGGCCTTGGCTTTACCGCCAAAAATGCCGACATAACGATTGAAGGGACCGGCACCGCTTCCTTTGCTGTTGTAGATACACTGAAAGCCAAAATCACCGGCAGCGGTATTATTTACTACAGGGGTGATCCATCGGTATCCAGCATTATCGTCGGCAACGGCAAAGTAGAAAAATTATAACCATACAATCATTCCTGTTATGAAAAAGATATTGGCACTGCTCATCAGCTTATGTTGCCTGCAACAGGGCTTTGCCCAGCCCGCTAAAACCGATCAGTTGCTTTGGTTCAAAGGGAAACTCATTAAACCCAATGTACTGCTGACGTCCATCGGCGATACTGTTTTTTATGATCCTAAAAAAAGAGAAATAAAACGGGTCAGCAAATCCGGAGCGGGCAAAAAGTTTGACAACATGCTGGCAGAACTGAACAAAACCTCCAAACGGGTGGATGCAGCCGTCCAGGCAATATCAAAATCAGTACCGCAGCCATTACAGCCTGATATGATCGCAGCTGTTCAACAAGCCTATACTGATTTGGCAGAGCAATGGAAACCACTGTTGAACAACACTTATAGGTTGCCTGAAGACGATTTTAGGATGACCCCAAAAATACTCAATGGTAAAGGGGGGCTGCATGATATGCTGGGTATGGAAGAAGAAGACCCCTTTGAAGAATCACTGAAAAAGATGCGGGCACAT
>JAEUVL010000598.1 GCA_016786965.1 Chitinophagaceae bacterium | reverse complement strand
CCTGGTGGAAACATCTTACCTGATGATGGGGCTACTTACTGCCCGGCAATATTTTAACGGAGCTGATGCTGCGGAAGCAACATTGAGAAACGATATCAATACATTATACAATAATGTGGAATGGGACTGGTTCCGTAATGGAGGGCAAAATGTATTGTATTGGCACTACAGCCCTGACAGGGGCTGGGTGATGAACATGCAGATAAAAGGGTGGAATGAATGCCTTATTACTTATGTACTGGCGGCGGCATCCACCACACACGGCATTCCTCCGGTAGTGTACACCAATGGATGGGCCTCCGGTGGAGGTTTTTTGAACGGAGCAAGTTATTATGGATATACCCTTCCCTTAGGTCCAGCACAAGGGGGGCCATTGTTTTTTTCCCAATATTCATTTATGGGTATTAATCCAAATGGGCTATCTGATGCTTTTGCCAATTATGCAACCCAAACAAGAAACCATTCTCTGATCAATTATAAGTATTGTGTGGCAAATCCACGGGGATGGTTTGGTTACAGCGATAGTTGCTGGGGGCTGACGGCGAGCGATATTTCTGGTGGATACACCGCCAGCTCACCTACCAATGATGTAAGTGTGATTGCGCCAACGGCAGCCATCTCTTCAATGCCATATACGCCGGTTGAATCTATGCAAGCCCTGAAGTTTTTCTATTATGTGCTGGGCGATAAGATTTGGAAAGAATATGGATTTGTGGATGCTTTCTCTTTGAAAGATTTATGGTTTGCAAATTCTTTCCTTGCTATTGATCAGGGCCCCATGATTGTAATGATAGAAAACCACCGTACTGGTTTATTATGGAGTTTGTTCACCAGTTGCCCTGAAGTAAAAGCTGGTATGCTGAGTCTTGGTTTTTCAGCCCCTTATTTATAACAGCTATTAGTTTGATCATGAACAGCAGACTGATCTTTATACTTTGTTTACTGGTGTTGGGTAATATTACACCCATACTGGCACAACAGGAAATAACAGTGATGTCTTATAACATACGCCTGGATGTTGCTTCTGATGGGGAAAACAGGTGGGATGCCCGGAAAGAAAAACTAACTGGTTTGATGAGGTTTTATGAACCGGATTTTATTGGCGCACAGGAAGTAATGCACCATCAGCTTTTATTTATCAAGCAGGAATTGAAAAGATACGGGCATATAGGTGTGGGCAGGGATGATGGGAAAGAAATGGGTGAGTACAGTGCCATATTTTATGACTCCCTGAAATTTATAGTA
>JAEUVL010000541.1 GCA_016786965.1 Chitinophagaceae bacterium | reverse complement strand
AGGAAATATGGTTTCGGCATCTTTGAATTTTGTCGTTAGATGCAGGATCGTCGGTTTTCAACAAGAACTTTATTATAAATAAATAGCGAGCAGGCCATCCGGTAACTCTACCAGCACTTGCTTCTTTTTATGATCTACTTTTTGCAGTGTTTCTTCGTGTAATGGGATCAGTACTTCTTTTCCTTTTATTTCCAGCCGGCAAAGAAGCTGGTGCGGTTGTTCTATCAGCTCCAGTATTTCACCGAGGGCTTCATTATTATGGATGATCATATATCCCAATAAACTGGCAGGGGCTGTTTTAGCAGCAAATTTTTTAAAATCCCCTTCCGGCAGCCATACTTGTTTGGGACTGAGTTTCATAGCCGCTTCCCGGGTATTTACCCCTTCCAATTTGATATAGGTTTCGCTGTCGGATTTGATCCTGCTGCTTTCGATGAACCACGGCAAAAAGGACCCTTTCTTGTCTTCTGTGAAAATCGCCTGAAGTCCTTTCAGCGAAGTTTTCTTTCCCAGTTCATGCTTAAGGAGCAGTTCACCCGAGAGGCCATGTACGGCCACCAGTTTTCCAATGTTGAAATACTCTGCCAAATAGAAAAAAAATATAAGTGAACAAATAAAAGGTTGTAATGCTTGTTGAAGCAAATGTACAGGAATGGTCAGGCAATTTACCACTGCTAAATGGATGTATTTTAGATTTTCGGCAGAGGTTTTTTTGCAGGGTTTACAATAAAGGGAATTTTCCATCCCCCGAATGTGTGGTCTTAAATGGGCCGCTTATTAGAACATTACTTGCCTGCTGACCGCCTCTGCTTCCATTGTTCATTGCCGCTGCATTGCTTCTTCATTGCTGGTTACTTGCTTCTTACTTGCCTGCAGGCAGCACCTTAATTGCATTTGCCCTACTTTAATGGTCAATAACAGGCCTTAAAGAGCCTTAAAGAGCCTTAATGAGCATTAACGGGCCTTATCGGGAACCTGGCCTTTCACCCACTCACTATATGGCAGCAGAGCGGATAGCGGTCAGCGGTCAGGGTAATCTATCAGTTTCGGGTTGTGAAATGTACCCCGTTGATACGATTCATATCCCAACAAAAAATCCTCCCCCATTTTAAGCGGGAGAGGATTCATGAACTTTCAGGATGCGGACTTTAATTATCCTTCACTACCGCTTTCACCTTCAGTCCTTCTTTCAGGTCTGCGACCTGGCATTGGACGTCTGGCTCTTTTGTTGCGGTAGGCATCTTCCTGGCGTTTTTTGATCTGAGCTTCATGTTCTGCGCTCCACTTGGTGAACTTTTCCATAGCAGCTGCATCATCAAAAAGGCCCAGGCTCACACCACGGAGCAAGTGCTTCAGGTACAAAACACCTTTGAAGCTGAGGATACGGCGAACGGTGTCTGTTGGTGTAGCACCTTTGTTCAGCCACTCCAAAGCCTTCTGGCGGTCCAACTGAATAGTAGCAGGAACGGTCAGGGGATTGTAAGTACCTAATTTTTGAATGAATTTGCCATCACGGGGTGCCCGGGCATCGGCAATAACAATGAAGTAGAAAGGTCTTTTTTTAGACCCGTGTCTTTGAAGACGGATTTTTGCTGACATAAATAGAAATTTAACAGCGTTAAACAATAATTGTTAGTTCCGGTGGAAACCGGACGGCAAATATAAGATTGAAATGTAAAACTGGCAAAAACTGTTCGATGCGGTTTGGGCCAAAATTATTGTCACCGGCTGAAAATGCCGCCTGTTACTTCTTCATTCCCGGCATCATCTTTCCAAAAGCCCCCATTTTGTTCATGTTTTTCATCATCCCCCTCATTTGTTCAAACTGTTTTATGAAGTTGTTCAGCTCTGTCATGTCTTTGCCGGCACCTTTGGCGATGCGTTTTTTGCGGCTTCCGTCGATCAGGTCCGGATCGGCCCGTTCGGCCGGGGTCATCGAGTTGATCATGGCTTCAATGCCTTTAAAAGAGTCGTCATTGATATCCAGGTCCTTTACTTTGCTGCCTACACCGGGTATCATGCTCAGCATGTCTTTCATATTGCCCATCTTCTTGATCTGCTCCAGCTGGATCTTGAAGTCGGCAAAGTCGAATTTATTCTTCCTGATCTTGGCTTCCAGTTTTTTGGCCTCCACCTCGCTAAACTGTTCCTGCGCCTTTTCCACCAATGAAGTGATATCTCCCATACCCAGGATACGCTGGGCCATTCTTTCAGGATAAAAAATATCCAAAGTGTCCATCTTTTCGCCACTGCTGGTGAATTTGATGGGTTTGTCTACCGTGTATTTGATAGAAATGGCAGCGCCACCTCTGGTATCACCATCTAATTTGGTAAGCACCACGCCGGTAAAGTCAAGCCTGTCGTTAAAGGCTTTGGCGGTGTTCACGGCGTCTTGTCCTGTCATGCTGTCCACCACAAAAAGGATCTCCTGTGGGTTCACGGCATTCTTTACGTTGGCCACTTCATTCATCATTACCTCATCTACTGCCAGGCGGCCGGCAGTATCTATGATGACCACATTCTTGTTTTTACTGCGTGCTTCTTTTACTGCATTTTGGGCAATGGAAACGGCGTCTTTGTTTTCCAGTTCTATATGCACATCCACACCGATCTGCTCTCCGAGTACCCGTAGCTGCTCCATCGCAGCCGGGCGGTAAATATCTGCTGCCACCAGCAGGGGAGAGAGACCTTTTTTGTTCTTCAGGAAATTGGCCAACTTGCCACTGAAAGTGGTTTTACCACTACCTTGTAAACCGGCGATAAGTATAACGGCCGGGTTCCCTTTCGCATTGAAAACGGCTTCCTGACCACCCATCAGCTCGGCCAGTTCATCCTTTACGATCTTGGTCATCAACTGGCCAGGAGAAATGGCGTTGATCACCTTTTCACCTATAGCTTTATCTTTTACTTTGTCAGTAAATTCTTTGGCTATTTTGTAGTTCACATCCGCATCCACCAGGGCCCGGCGGATCTCTTTTACCGTGGTGGCGATATTCAGTTCGGTGATGCGGCCTTGTCCTTTGAGGTTCTTAAAGGCTGATTCTAATTTTTCCTGCAAATTGTTGAACATGTGTCACAATGATTTTCAGTTTCACGTAAAAGAAAAAGTGAACATCAAATGTTCACTTTTAAAGAATTGCAAAGATAGAAATGTAAAATTTTATGTCAGTTATTATCTTTTGATTATTGTAAAAATTATGTTCCTAAATAGGTTCTCAATAGCTGACAGCGGTTAGATGCTTTCAGTTTGGTGATAGCTTTGTCTTTGATCTGCCTTACCCTTTCCCTGGTCAGGCTGAAGCGTTCGCCAATATCTTCCAGGCTCATCGGGTGGTCCACCCCAATGCCGAAGAAAAAGCAGATCACTTCTTTTTGGCGTTCGGTCAGCGTTTTGAGGGAGCGGTCGATTTCTGTTTTAAGCGATTCATTATGCACCAGCAGACCATCTGTCTTTTCTGCATTGGCATTTTCCATTACATCCATCAGGGTGCTTTCTTCTCCGTCTGAGAGTGGGGAGTCCATACTTACATGCCGGGCATTGATGCCAAGTGTAGCTGACACTTCCTCAATGTCCATTTCCAGCAGATCGGCCAGTTCTTCCGCTGAAGGTTCCCTTTCATATTGCTGTTCAAGAAGGGAAAATGCCTTTTGAATACGGTTGGTAAGACCCACTTTATTCAGTGGTAACCGAACGATCCTGGATTGCTCGGCCAAAGCCTGCAAAATACTCTGGCGGATCCACCAAACGGCGTAAGAAATGAATTTAAAACCACGGGTTTCATCAAAGCGCTGAGCAGCTTTAATGAGGCCCAGGTTCCCTTCATTAATAAGATCTGGCAGGGAAAGGCCCTGATTTTGGTATTGTTTAGCCACAGATACCACAAAGCGCAGGTTGGCCTTGGTCAGCCTGTCAAGCGACTTTTGACATCCTTGTTTAATAAGGGTGGCTAATTTTACCTCTTCTTCAGGGGAAATGAGTTCGACCTTGCCGATCTCTTGTAAGTACTTTTCTAAACTTTGAGATTCCCGATTAGTAATCGACTTCGAGATCTTCAGTTGTCTCATGCTCATAGGTATGGTTTTAATGGTGCATTTTAAGGGTTAAAGAATTATAAGTTCGGTTCGACTTTATACTCTAAAAATACCCACCACAATGTCCTTGTTGTTCAGAAAGAATTGAACGTCAGGGCAATTTATACAAATTGCCACTGTTAGCCAAATAAATTTTGGCATCTTCTTAACGCTTTCATATGGTATTTATTTTGCAGATCAGGGAGAGATTTAAAATAAGGGGAAAAATAAACCATAAAATATTTTGCCGCAATGATTTAT
The DNA here is from genome assembly GCA_016786965.1 of Chitinophagaceae bacterium. Classification (GTDB taxonomy): domain Bacteria; phylum Bacteroidota; class Bacteroidia; order Chitinophagales; family Chitinophagaceae; genus JJ008. Next base: position 2,359 of record JAEUVL010000541.1, on the reverse strand, counting down.
TTTCTATTATTGCAGCTATCGCAATGAATTATAGACGAGAAAGATGAGTAAACAATTATACACTTTAGAGTTTCCGGTACGCTGCTCGCCATCCATATTGTATGAATTCCTCTCCACCCCGGCCGGGCTGGGTGAATGGTTTGCCGACAAGGTTGATGAAAGAGACAATATATTTTATTTTGGCTGGAGCGGCTCTTTTGAAAAGGCTGACCTGGTAGAAAGTGAACAGGATAAATTTATACGGTTTCACTGGCAAACGGCACCCAAGGATGAATACTTTGAATTCAGCATAGAAAAATCTGAGATCACCAACCAGACCATTTTGGTGATAAAAGATTTTGCCGAGAAAAAAGATATCAAGGACCAAAGCCGCTTGTGGGATTACCAGGTAAAGGAGCTTTTCCACCGTCTCGGTAACTAACGGGTGATGATGCCGGCGATTTCTTTAAAATAAGCCAGCAGGATGGTTTCCGCTTCCTCCCATTTTTCCAATGGGATTTTTTTTGCCAGCTTAATAAATGATTTTGAGCGAACTACTGTTTCAAAATCAGTTTGATTCAGCCCCGCTACCGGCTGGTAGTTATTTTCCTGAAAATGGTGTTCCCACGGATCATCATTGATGCAATAATAAAACCCGGTTTCTTTCAATAGGGGGAAGGCAGCAATAACGTTTGTTTCGGCGATCTTTTTGTATTCCCCGGACAAATGCAGGGTGATGCTGAAGAAATTGCCCCACCAAAAAAGGGTCCTGACCGCCAGTATATCCGACTGATGAAAACACCGGGGATAATCCAGCACCTGGTAAGGAAGGCCGAGATAATTATCACCCTTAGATATTTTGGGAGAAGAGTGCAACGCCACCGGCGGAAAGTTGGTGGCAATACTTTGCAAATGCAGTTGCTGTAGTTGTTGCAGATTGCCGAGCATCTGGTTGACTTTTTGCAAAATTCCATTCTTTGTTAAAATCCAATCCGCATTGGTAATCAGTTCCATCTCCTTTGCCGAAAGCCTTATTTTTGCCGCATTCATACATTAAAGATAAGTGTTCAAAAAGCTCGACATACTCATCATAAAGGCCTTTATTGGGCCTTTTATCGCCACGTTTTTTATTACGTTACTGGTGCTGGTGATGCAGTTTTTCTGGTTGTATATTGATGACTTTGTGGGTAAGGGGCTGGGCACGAATATCATTTTTGAATTTATCCTTTATCAAAGTGCCGTGCTGGTACCGTTGGCGCTTCCACTGTCTATCCTCCTGTCATCATTAATGACCTTTGGCAACCTTGGCGAAAGTTTTGAACTGGTGGCCATCAAGTCAGCAGGGATTTCACTTCTCCGCTTCATGCGGCCATTGCTCATCGTTAGTGTTTTCATCAGTGGGATTGCTTTTGTGTTTGCCAATAATGTAATTCCGGTAGCAAACCTGAAATCGAGGACCCTGCTGGGTGATATAGTATATGCAAAGCCGGCATTTGATCTGAAAGAGGGGGTCTTCTATGACAGGATACCCAATTTTGCTATCAAGATAGGAAAGAAAGAAGATAATGACAGTGTGATCAGGGATGTGATCGTTTATGAACAGAGCAATTCTCTCCAGGATAATTTTATAATCGCCAACAGTGGCATCATGAGGGTGTCCGCCAATAAAAGGTTCCTGGAATTTAATCTGCTGGATGGCTGGCGCTACCAGGAAAGAGGAAGCCCGTACGCACAGGGCAACTCTGAATATGTCCGTATCGGGTTCAAGGAGTACAAGAAGCAATTTGACCTCAGTACGCTGGGTTTCACCACCCGAACAGCGGACAGTGTGAACAAGAATAATGAAAAGATGCTGACCATGCGCCAGTTAGAAGAAGCGATAGACTCCCTGAAAAGGGAATTGGAGCAGATTAAAAAGCAAAACCTGTCAACCATATTTATTCAGTACAGGTTTTCCCAATTGCTCGATTCCAACTGGACAAAGAAAGTAACGGCTGCCGACAGCCCCTTTACCGGTAAAGCGAGATCCTTTGATGAATTGCTTCCTGATTCAGCCCGGATAAACGTAAACCAGAGTGTAATGAATATAGCGGGGTCGCTTAAAATAAACGCCGAGTCGATCACCAATTCGCTAAAAGACAAGGAAAGAAATCTGCGTAAGCATAAAATTGAATGGCACCGTAAGATCGTACTGTCACTCGCATGTATAGTGCTTTTTCTCATTGGTGCCCCTTTGGGCTCCATTATCAGGAAGGGGGGGCTGGGCACCCCGCTGATCTTCGCCATCATCTTTTTCATGGTATTTTATTTTTCCAGCACTACTGGCGAGAAATTTGCTAAGGAAAACAGTCTTACGCCTTTTACCGGCATGTGGCTGGCT
>JAEUVL010000442.1 GCA_016786965.1 Chitinophagaceae bacterium | reverse complement strand
GGAGCGGAAAAATTTGCGCAGCAACAGGGACTGGAGATAGTGGACCCCTCTTATTTCTATACCGAAAGCCGGTGGAAGGGATTGCAGAAAGCGAAAGAACAGGACTCATTGAACATGCAAATGGACCATGCAGATACCGGTAAAACTGCATTGCTGAAGCAACCGGAAAACAAGGACTACAAATACGGTACTGTTGGCGCCGTAGCACTCGACCGGCACGGCAACCTGGCCGCTGCTACCAGCACCGGAGGCATGACGAATAAGAAATACGGGCGGGTAGGGGATGCACCTATCATCGGCGCAGGCACTTATGCGAATAATAAAACCGCTGCCATTAGTGGTACGGGTTGGGGCGAATATTTTATCCGGCTGGTAATGGCCAAAACCATCAGCGATATGATGGAGTTTGGTAAGCTGAAGCTAAGCGCTGCCGCAGATGAAATGATATTGAAACGACTGCCTGCCTTGGGCGGCGACGGTGGGTTGATAGCCGTGGATAAAGCCGGGAATATAGCTATGCCTTTTTGCACAGAAGGGATGTACAGGGGGTACATTAAAAGCAACGGAGAGAAAGTGGTAAAGATCTATAAAGAGTAAATTGCCGGAAACTTTACAGCACAGGATGATGCTCCATTATTATCTCCCATTATGTGTTTTTTGAGACACCCGGGGAAAACCGGTACACCACTACTCTTTATTCCTAGTATCAATAATGATATTCTTTTTCTTCAGGTACTTACCGATTGAAATACCATACACCCGGTGGCGGATGCTCGGGCCGAAGTCAGCATTGTTGATACTGGTAGCGCCAAAGCTATATTGGGCAAAAATGAGAAAGCCGCTGTTGGACTCGTAGCCAATTTGCGCCAGCAGGTTGGCAGAATACCGCCCATAATCGGCAGGGCTCCAGGTCATATTCCGGCTTATTGAACTGCCATTTTTCAGGTTGAATGTTTCCTTCCCAAATAGCTGAAAGTCCAGTGAAGGGCCGCCTTTAATAAAAAAATGGGAAGGACTAGAGCCAAAATCATATTGCAGCAAAGCTGCCAGTTCAAAACTATGGATGGTGGTGTTATTGTCAATTGCATTAATATCCGGCGGAGCAGCAAAATCTGTAAATTTTACTTTGTATCCCTTCATACTGTAAAAAGCAGCAGGGGAAAAGAAAAGCCTGTTTTCAAATGGCACTTTCATCGTGGCGCCAGCCTGGAAACCATATTTCATAGTGCTCTTTTGGTCTTTACCCAAAACAACATATTTAGAGGTGGTGGCTTGTGGCCCGGCAATAATAGCCAATTGGTTTTGACCGGCTGCCTGCAGGGTGATGAACAGGGTGGTACAGATTGCAAATAACAATTTCATAGTGGGTGCTTGTTCTTTTTAAATAATAATACGGTTCTTAGGAAATGATACCGCCTGTTAGTGTACAGGCGGATGGATAGGATGCGCAAATGTAGTTTTTTTAATCGGGGAATGCAAATGCGCTCCAGTTAACTGAGAATGACGCAGCAATCTATGAAGATCCGCGGCGCCGTTGGCTATATCTGGAGGGAAAAGATCAATGCTTCTTCGCCGGGTCTTTTACCTCATCACTTTCATTATATACCTGAGAGGCACCCTTAGCAATAGAGAGATTCTTCCAGTTTTTTCCTTTAATGGTTTTAGCAATATGCACGATCTGGCCTATATGATAGGGATAATGCGCCAGCTGCCGGTTGATGGCATCGATTACACTCAATGGTTCCTGGCGGATGGTCACTGTTTTCTTGAGGTCTTTTTTCTTCAGCGAAGCCAATGCCTCAAAAAAACAAGTCCATCCTTTTTCCCATAGTTCCGTCAATTGCTGTTTATTGAATTCATGGACCTCAAATTCATCATCCCTGGTACGCCATTCTTTTTCACCATCCTCTGTCAGAAAATTTGTCCAGCGGCTCAGCATATTGCCGGCCATGTGCTGTATGATAATAGCGATACTATTGGATTCTTCATTCGGCTGGTAATGAAAATCCCAATCGTTCAGTTGGGCCATGGTTTTATCGCCCAGGTCTTTATAATATTTCAATCGCTTTGTGACGGTAGTTAAAAACTCTTTTCCGACAGATGACATGTTTATTATTTTATATTTACTAATTCTTTTTTCTGTTACCATCCCTCTGCCGCATCATCACCCCGGTTATCTGCCACTGCCTCAAATTTTCCATTTGGCAAAACTTTTATGATCTCCGTCCGGCCGATGCCTTCTCTTTCCCTGGCAAATTTATATCCCATTTTTGTCAGTGCATCTTTTACAGCAGCGGGGAATCCTTTTTCGATCAGTATCTCATCCGGCAACCACTGGTGGTGAAATTTTGGTTTGTACACCGCATCTTCCGTACTCATATTGAAATCAATGATATTGATCAGGGTCTGAAATATTTGTGTGGGTATGGTAGTGCCGCCGGGTGTGCCCACCACGATAAATGGTTTATCATCCTTCAGTACGATAGTTGGTGTCATCGAACTCAGCATGCGTTTGCCAGGTTGTATGGCATTGGCTTCGCCACCCACAGCACCATACATGTTTGGTACACCTGGTTTAATGCTGAAATCATCCATTTCATCGTTCAGAAAAAAGCCAGCGCCACCCACCACCGTTCTGCTGCCATAAGAATTGTTTAAAGTAGTGGTGATGGAAATGGCATTACCTTCTTTATCGATCACACTTAAGTGAGTGGTTTCTTTACTTTCGGGACGTACTGCTATTCCGGGTTTAATGACTGAACTGGGAGTGGCTCTGGCAGGATCATAGTCTTTCATCCTTTCCTGCAGGTAGTTGTCATTGCTCAGCATACTCACCGGCACATTATAAAAATCGGCATCGCCCATGTATTCTGCCCGGTCGGCAAAGGCCCTGCGTTCCACTTCTGTCATCAGTTGTACCGATTGTAATGAATGAAATCCCATTGAAGCAATATTCCGGTTTTCCACCATCTTCATCATCTGGTTCAATAGTAAACCACCGCTGCTGGGCATTGGCATGCCGATCACCTTGTATCCTTTGTAGGTAAAGGAATGGGGTGTCCTTACTTTGGCCTGGTAGTTTTTAAGGTCATCGTAGGTGATGATACCACCGCCTCTTTTCATTTCTTCTACGATCAGTCTTGCCGTTTCTCCTTCATAGAAACCAGCCGTTCCTTTATCCCTGATGCGGGTCAGCGTGTTGGCAAGGTCAATTTGGAATAAGGTATCGCCTCTTACCCATTTATCTTTTACAAAAACCGGCATGACAGTATTCAGCTTTTTCAGTTCTATTTGCAAGCCATTCAGCGACCGGGCTTCTCTTTCACTGATCGTAAACCCTTTTTGTGCCAGGTCAATGGCAGGTTGTATGAGTTTCTCAAACGGCAGCTTCCCATATTTTAAATAAGCGAAAATACCTGCCACCGTACCCGGTACTCCGCTGGACAGATGACCGTCCTGGCTTTTGTCTGTTCGGGGTGTTCCATCCGCTTCAATATACATATCACGGTGAGCAGCGCCTGGAGCTTTCTCCCTGAAGTCAACAGAAATCAATTCACCACTGCTGAAGCGGCCCACCAGGAAACCGCCTCCACCCAGGTTGCCGGCATTAGGGTACACTACAGCCAATGCCAGTTGAGTGGCAATAGCCGCATCTACCGCATTACCTCCCTGTTTCATAATTTCCACTCCCACTTTGCTGGCCAGCGGATGTGCTGATACAACGGCACCATTATCAGCCACTATTTTTTTGTTGAGGTTGTATTGATAAGGATTAACAGCACTGGCACTACCTGTATTTTTTTGTGTGGGATTACAGGCGCAAATAAGCAACAGAACCGCAATAACAGGTGTGAAACTTCTCATGTGGTGTATTTAAAATAAAACTACAGAAATAGGATCAATTACGGAATTGTAAATGGGTGAACAAGGTTGAGAAAACGCCGGAAAACCAAGAGCTGTTTCTTAACTTGCTGCACTAATTAAATAATACTGTATGTTACGGAAGGCCATTTTATTCTTTGTTATCTTGCTGTCTGTGGTAACTGTTGTTTATTCTCAATCAGGAGCAGATAAACAATTGAAATCTCCAGAAGAGTTTTTAGGATATAAAATTGGTAGCCGGTTTACTCCGCACTGGCAGATCGCCAGTTATTTCAATTATGTAGCTGCCAATGTGCCGGCCTTGGTTAAAATAGAAAAGTATGGGGAGACCAACGAAGGACGTCCTTTGCTGCTGGCATTTATTTCTTCGGCAGATAATATGAAGGATCTCGAACAGATAAGATTGAATAACCTGCGACTGGCCAATCTTTCCCGGGATAAGATGGCACCACGGGAGGACAATGCACCCGCATTGGTATGGCTCAGTTATAATGTGCATGGTAATGAAGCATCCTCTTCAGAAGCAGCAATGCTTACATTATATGCCCTGGTAAATCCTGCAGAAGCAAGAACCAAAGAATGGATGAAAAATACAGTGATCATAATTGACCCCTGTATTAATCCGGATGGAAGGGACCGTTATGTGAACTGGTTCACATCCGTAGTGGGTAAAAATGTGAACCCGCAGCGTATTTCCCGTGAGCACCGGGAGCCATGGCCGGGCGGCAGGACCAATCATTATAATTTTGACCTGAACCGTGATTGGGCCTGGCAAACACAGATAGAAAGCCGTCAGCGGATGAAAGTATATAACGAATGGATGCCGCATATTCATGTTGATTATCATGAGCAGGGGGCCAATGAACCTTATTATTTCGCACCGGCTGCACAGCCTTATCATGAGGTGATCTCTTCCTGGCAGCGGGATTTCCAGGTAACGATTGGTAAGAATCATGCAAAGTATTTTGATGCCAATGGCTGGCTTTATTTTACCAAAGAAGTGTTTGATCTCTACTATCCTTCTTATGGGGATACCTATCCTACTTTTAATGGTGCCATAGGTATGACCTATGAACAGGGAGGCGGACCGGCCAGCGGCGCAGCTATCATTAATGATGAGGGAGACACGCTGACACTGCTTGACAGGGCCACCCATCATTTTACCACCTCCCTGAGCACTATCGAAATATCTTCTTTAAATGCAGGCAGGCTGGTAAAAGAGTTTCGTAAGTATTTTAATGAAGCGGTGTCCACAGGTGTGGGGGAATATAAAAGCTATGTGGTGAAGAATAACCCCAAAGACAAAGAGCGGATCGAACTGCTGCTCGACCTGTTGGATAAGAATGGTATTCAGTATGCCAGCACGAGCGGAGCCGGAAAGGGGTATAATTACAATTCCGGTAAAGAAGAAGCATTTACCCTGAACAATGATATAGTCATCAGTGCCCTTCAACCCAGATCGGCCATGGTGAAAGTATTATTCGAACCTAAAGGAAGATTAGTAGATTCTGCCACCTATGATATCACTGCCTGGGCATTGCCTTATGTATATGGACTGGAGGCTTACGCCAGCCGGGAAAAAATCAGCAGCAGTGGTTCCGTGCAAAAGAACAAAGTGATAAACGAAGAGACCAGCTATGGATATGTAATACCCTGGCATGGAATAAAAACAGTAAACTTAGTTTGCCAGTTATTAAAGAAA
>JAEUVL010000394.1 GCA_016786965.1 Chitinophagaceae bacterium | reverse complement strand
CTTTATTAGCACTATCAGTGCTGTTATAGCGATAATCATTATTCACTGGTTGCATAACGGGGTTCCCATTGATGTCTTTTAACTTACCATCTGGTCCCATTATATAATCCACACCTGATTGGTAAGGGAAGTCTCTTTCATCGCTATTGATCTCCACACCCGTTACCCTGTTACGGCGATAACTTTTCCTTATTTTTACATTTACTGAGTTGAGTTTTTCTTTTACCGATCCATCAAAGCGTATCTTCTTTCCTACCGGTACCCGTATTTCCACTTCAATATTTTGCCCCCTGAACTTACTGTCTTTGTATATTGAATAGCCGTTCCCCAGATCAAGTATGCTATCTCTTGAATACACATTATATATTATTTGTTCAGCCCTGTTCCTTGCATCTGCATCGGTTTTACCACAACTGGATTTATTTACTGTTACATGGTATTGTTCATCAATGCTGGCTTGAACATTAATCTTTATCGCCGCAAACGATAGGGTGTCTGATGAAAGATCCCAGCCATAACCCCCATCATTCATCCATCCAAAGCCGCCGGTATATTCCAATTCAGGTTGTGACACGGCCACGATCATTTTACCATTGGCAGGTTGCACTATTGAAACAGGATTCTGTATTGTTTCATATTGCCTGAAATCTTTAGTAATACTGGCCACTAATAATATCATACATACCCATCCTATGGTCCACAAGCCACCAAATGTCCAGCCCAGGTAATTGCTGCGGGATTTCGCCCTGGCAATACGGCGAACGATCCAGGTAATAAACGCTATTAGCGGAACGATCAAAAAGAAGATCAAAGTACCCCAGGCAAATAATTGCTGCCACTTGCTTGTCCACAGAAAATTATTGATCGGCCACCAGGCCACCCCGCTGAATAAAAGGGCGATCAATCCCACAAACAAACCAAAGGCGATAGTACCGACCACAAACAGGAAGAAGGCTTTGAACAACACACCAATTGCATGCCCCAGCCCGCCACCACTTCTTTTTACAGTATCATTTACCTCTGCTGCAAACGCACGGCCCCGGGTATTAGAAAATTCTTTTGCTTTGGCGGAAATGTTTTGTGCAGATTCTTTTACTTCCTCTGTCCATCCTTTCATGCGTTCCTTCATATTGTCTACACCTTCCTTTACATTTTGCCTGATGCGGTTCACATCAACTTTCTCTCCTCTCATTTCCATTTTTTGGTAATCAGTGTTTGCCTCAGGTAATACTATCCATAATATCACATAAATAAGAAAGAACGTGCCACTCAATGACCCAAAACCAATATTCATGGCAATATCAAGATCATAGGTCCAGCTAAAGCCATTGAGGATTCCTACTAAAATGCTCAGTGCAATTGGAGCGGCAAATATCAACCGGATAGTGGAGGCGCTTTTTCCAAAATAAGCAGCCAATCCCCCAGCCACACCGCCTATCACCCTGTCATCAGGGTTGCGGTAAAGCCTCTTCCCGCTGAAGCCTTCCAGGTCTTTGGGAGGCAGGATAGCCCACAATACGATGTAAGCAAGGAAGCCCAATCCAAATCCTCCGAACGTAATGATGGCAAACAGGATTCTTACTATAGCCGGGTCCACATTCATATATGCAGCAAGGCCACTGCACACACCACCGATAAACTTATCGCTGGTATCACGGTATAACCGGCCCCTTGATTTCTTTTCTGCGAACGTATTGTTGGGCTGGGCACTGCCTTGCTGTGATGCAGATGAAGCATTGGTGCTATCCTGTTCTTCAGCTTCAAAATCTTCCACACGGCCCATAGAGGTAATCACCTCGTTCACATCTGCATCTGTTACTGCTTCGGCTCCTTTGCGTACCTTTTCATGCAGCAATTCTGCAATGCGGCTTTCAATATCATTGATGATCTCATCCCGGCTTTCTTCATTGGCAAAATAGCGGCGTAAGCTCTCTATGTATGCCTGCAATGATTCATAAGCGGAATCTTCAATCGGTATCACCCGGCCGCTTAAATTGATGTTAATGATCTTTTTCATAAAAAACTATTTGGTTGAAGTCCCCCTGTTTTAACAGGAGAATAATTGGTTTATTGATTGTTCAGAGGTTCATCCTGCTTTTTGCTGGCCAGGGCATTTACCCCGTTAGACAGCTCGTTCCATGTCTGCTCCAGTTCCTTGTAAAAATTTTCTCCTTTTTCTGTCAGGGAAAAATATTTGCGGGGCGGTCCGGAGTTGCTTTCCACCCAGCGGTAGGTTAGCATTTCTGCATTTTTCAACCGGGTGAGCAAAGGGTACAGGGTGCCTTCCAGTATCTGCAGGTTGGCAGCCCGCATCTCTTCCACAATGTCGCTGGGGTAAGCCTCCCCCCGGCGGATAATGGAAAGAATGCAAAACTCCAGTATCCCCTTCCGCATCTGGCTTTGTGTATTCTCTATATTCATAACCTGCTTTTTCGTTTTGTTACACAAAGATAGGGTGATGTTTGGTACTATGCAAACTAAAGTACCTTATTTTTTAGGGTATCGGTACCAAAATCAGTTATAAAATCCGCTCAAACACAAGCCCGGTATGGGAAAGAGCAGATTTTAGTTGATCTCCAAAAAATATTTGCTATTCGGATAAATGGTAAAATAGGTTGATAAAACAGGCTATCTGAGCCCTTTTAGGTTACTTTGCCCCATGCGTTCCTCTCTTTTCCTGTTTTTTTTGGTTGGTTCTTTGGTTATTACCTCCTGTTCTGATAAATACCAGGCATATAAAAGTCAATATCGGTTCAATAGTGCCGATGGAAAACCCGATTACACCCAGCTTAATTATTGGGCGGCCCACCCCTGGAAGCAAGACCCGTCGGATAGTGTGCCG
>JAEUVL010000298.1 GCA_016786965.1 Chitinophagaceae bacterium | reverse complement strand
CGAAGCTCAGCTACTGAACTCGGATCGTAGTAGTAACGTACCTGGAAACGGCCATCCGTTGTCGGGTTCGGGTAGATCCACAGGTGATCTGACGCTTCTGAACCTATCACGATATCCGCTGAAGTGTTAGAACAGCCATTGATATCGGTTACAGTAGCATGGTAGCTGCCTGCTTCATCAACATCTATTCCGCTTACGGTGTTCGTGTTATTACCGGTGATCGTTGAACCATTGTAGCTCCATACCCATCCGCCTGCTGCTGCCGCCGGGTTGCTGCTCGCAGTGATGGACGTTGTTTGACCAGGGGTCAGTAACAGGTCTGGAGATGACAGCGTTACTGTTGGCAGTGCATTTACTGTCAGCGTAGCCGCTGTGGTGGTTGTTGATCCTGCACATGGGGCTGCGGTCAGTACACAACGGTAACGGTTGCCGTTCATCGTTTGTGTTACTCCGTTTACATTCAGCGTTGTGCCGGTGGCTCCCGTAATGTTGGTGTATGTTAATCCACCATCGGTGCTCACCTGCCACTGGTAAGTGACCGGACCGCCTGTGGCTGCCACAGTAAACGATGTATTTCCGCCCACACATACCGCCCTGTTCACCGGGCTTGTGGTTAATACTACCGGTGTCACCACTGTTACTGGTATTGTCGTTGTTGCAGACGTACATGGCGTAAGCGTTGTAAAGTTCACCTGGTAGTTATTCACTCCCGCTGCTGTTGGCGCTACATATACCGTAGTCGCTGGTGTACCTGCTACATATGGAGTGGTACCCGCTGGGTTCGTAAAGATAGTTCCGGCAGGGCCTGTCCAGATGCCCTGGGCAGCACCACCTGTTGAGGTAAATGTTACATTGTCTATACCCACGTTATCTGAGTTAGCTCCGGCAGGACCGCCGCCTGTTACAAAGTAACGGAACGCCATACGGCCGGTGGTTGGTGCTCCCAAACCTGATACCGTAATGGTGTATTGTGTCCATACAGAAGGATAACCTGTTGTGGTCAGTGTTGGATTGATCGTTAACAGCAGGGTAGTGAAATCGCCTACTGATGTATTGGTGGCGCCCACGTTGGTGCTTGCACCATTGGTGCTCAGCCTTACTTCCAGTCTGTCCGGGAACAGCGGACCTGCCACTGTTCTTGACCAGAAGCTGAATACGTCACCATTCTTAATGGCCACTGTTGGGGTGATCAGCCAGTTGCTGATCGTATTGTTGCCCGCAACGTTATTAAAGTTACCCAATGCATATGAGTTCGCTGTACCATTCTGAGCTGGCGACAGTACGGTAGCATTGAATATCCAGGTAGGTGTGGTTCCTATCGGTGTGCTCAGGTTCTGCATGTTCCAGCCCGCTGGTAATGCTCCACCTTCAAAGCCTTCGCTGATCAGGTTCGTATTACCCAGGGTATTGGTCAGTGTCAGTTGCTGAACTGTTCCTGTACAAATAGTCGCTGAAGCCGGGGTAACTGTCGGTACGATCGCCGTTACCGTCAGCGTAGCTGGTGGTGTGCTGAAATCTACCGCACTGCAACCACCCGATACCAAAGCACGGAACTGGTAGCCATTCAATGTAGCTGGTACATTGGTAAAGCTAAGTGTAGCGCTGTTCAAACCGGTAACTGAAGCAAGAGGAGCAGCTCCTGTTACTGTCTGCCATACACCTGAAGCACTGGTGCGGTACTGCCAGGAATATGCAGGCAGTGAACCGTTAGTAGCTACTGTAAAGCTTGCAGCATTACCGCAAACAACAGAGGTGTTAGCCGGCGCTGAGGTGATAGTCACCGGTACGCAAGGCTGAATATCTACGTTATAATCTTCTGTTTCTCCAAATCCAAGTGCTGTACAAGGATTACCCGGAACACCAGCAAATAACATCCTTACACGCATACGGGTAAGACCAGTCAATGCCGTAGCAGGGATATTGATGTTGCCTGTCAGTGCATTCACTGCTGCTGGTTGTGTACCCAGGCTGGTTTGTTCAGTTGCTTCAAACGTTCCGTTCTTGTTGTAGTCGATCCACACTGATACACCTTCTGACCAAACAGTTGGTTTATTAACAATGATCGGGTTAGCTGCACCTGCATATACGATCGGCGCCGCTACAGTTGTGGTATAGTTTGTATAACCGGCGGGAGGACCTGTTCCGCAGGTTGATGCATTATCCAAAGTGCTTATTCTTACACGAAGGATCACATCGTCATCTGTACAATCAGATGCCGGTGGAATGCAATAACAAGCAGAAGGTGGATTCATGGCAACATTCACCGGTGTGGAAGTGCCTGAGTTCGCACCGCAGGTAACTATACACTGGTAGAAAGTAGCTGTTGTTTGTGAAGTAGAATAAGTAGGTGAGTTAGGTCCTACGTTGGTCCAGGGGCCGGTAGCCGATGGGCCAGACTGCCACTGGTAAGTAACTCCTGATCCGGTAGTTGGATTCGCTAAAGACAGGTTGAAGCCCGCAGTAGGACAAACAGGATTAGCAGAGCTAACAGTAAGTCCGGGTGCTGGTGTGCCAGAACAAGGGGTGCTGGATACATTAATGGTTACTCTGCCGGTAAAATATCTAGGGTTAAATGTCGGGGCAGGGAAAGAACCTGCATAACCAACATTCAATCCCCCGATGGTAACGTTACCTACCTGGAGGTTAACACCGTTTGAACTGAACGTATTGGTAGCCGGAACACCGGTACCTCCGCCACTGTAGCTGAGACCTGCAGACCCCTGCAGTGCAAAACGGATAGTAGTGCTGGCAGGAATATTAAATGTCAGTCCGCTGAGCACATTGTAATAACCGGCTGCGGGAAAACTAACAGAGGCACCTGTGGTGATTGCGGTCCAGGTGGGGCCTGCAATATTTGGTGCGCCTGACAAAGAAGTGGTGGAATACCACAATGTAGGGATAGTGCTTGTGCCCCCGATCGCTCCGGGATCAAAATAGCAACCAACGTCTGTCAATGTAACAGGGAAGCCATTGGTGTTTTGTACCACAAAAGTAACCGCGGAGTTTACAGCGCCGAAAGTATTAAGGCCGTTGTAAGTGGGGTCTGTTTGTGTTGATAAGGTGATGATCTGCGATTTTGCAGTGCCTCCAAGGAGACAGAACAAAACGAGCAGCGGCATGAACCTGAAAAATCGCCTGGTTTGTTTAAGCGTAAAGTTTGGTTGCATAGATAACATTTTAGGTTAATTATTACTGCCCAGCAGGGAGAAAATCCTGAGCTACGGTGAAAGGTAATTTTTTTTCCTTACCCCGTGAAAAAAATAAATCCCCCGGTGTGCACAAGTAGGTCGTTAAATAGATATTTACACTAATGTCTTACATTGATTTCCCTGCGTAAAAATGTTATTACATATACATCTCCGGAGTGATCAAATGTGCCGATATTATCCTTTCCTGCTTTTTTGACCTTTGTGATAACAGGCAGTGCAAAAAAAATACCCGCCGGTGCGGGTACTTTTCATTTATTAATGCGGTATTGAGTATCTTATAATTACCACTTATCTACTTCTTCCGTCTTACTATCGCCGGGGTTACTGGCTTCTTCCACGGGGGCAGCTTCTTCTGCTTTTTCAATACTTGTTTCTGCTGCGGCTACAGTATCTAAGGTATGCTCGCCGCTATGCTCACCATGATGGCCCATTTCATCCGGGTTTTCATCATGATTGAATGCATCAAAGTCAAAATCAGGCATAAGCTCTGTTTTTACATAATCAACTGCTTCGCCGAGCGCCTTGATGAATTTATTGAAATCTTCTTTGTAAAGAAATACTTTATGCCTGTCGTAGCCATTATCATCAAACCGTTTCCGGCTTTCGGTGATCGTCAGGTAATAATCATTGCCGCGGGTAGCTCTTACATCAAAGAAATACGTTCTTCTTTTTCCAGCACGGATGCGCTTGCTGTAAATGCTTTCCATTTTCTTGTCATTGTTCTCGTACGCCACAGTTAAAAGTTTTTGCAGTTAATTAAATGCTTTGGTTTTGGTTCCGGCAAAGCTTGTGTGTACAGGGTTTTGCCGGGAAGCCACAAATATATAGATGTTTTTGAAACAGCCAAATGAGATGGAGGTAATTGTTGCAGGCCTGGCTTTATTAGTTGCCGGCCATTGGGGAGTATGTTTATACCTGCTGGCCGGTTTCCTGTTGCTGCTGCCGGTTATACAACCCTGCATAGTATCCCTTTTTTTCCAATAGTTGCTGATGGGTGCCTACTTCCGTAATGACCCCGTCTTCCAGCACCACGATCTTATCAAAGTTGAAAAGAGTAAATATCCGGTGGGTGATGATGATGGCTGTTTTTCCATGCAGGTAATCGTTGAGGTTGCCGATGATGGTCTTTTCGGTACGGGCATCCACCGCACTGAGGCAATCATCAAAGATTACAAGGCCGGGGTCTTTGATCAGGGCCCTGGCTATAGAGATACGTTGTTTTTGCCCCCCGCTTAATGTAACGCCCCGCTCTCCAATCATTGTATCATACTGATCGGAAAAGCCGGCGATCTCACTATCTACACTCGCCATAGCGGCGGCCTTTTCTACGGTAGCTCGTTCTGCTTTATTCAGCCCAAACCCGATATTGTTCTCTACTGTTTCGCTGAACAGAAAAACATCCTGCGGCACATAACTTACCTGCTCCCGCAGGCTTTGCAGTTCCAGTTGCCGGATATCTGTTCCATCCATTGTTATTTTTCCATCGGTGGCATCATACATCCGCAATAATAGCTGTGCGATGGTGGATTTGCCGCTTCCTGTTCTGCCGACAATGGCCACCTTCTCTCCTTTTTTTATATCGAGTGAAAAATCTTTGAGGGCATGGATGCCGGTATGCGGATAAATAAAGTTCACTTTTTCAAATGATACATTACCCTGCAGGGCTGTTGTAACCGGCTGCGGCGCTGTTTTGATGGCCGGTTCTGTTCGCAAAAATTCATTGATCCTTTTTTGTGAAGCGGCTGCCCGCTGTATCATACTGGCGGTAAGCCCAATGGCGCTGACCGGAAACGTGAGCATATTGATATACATCACAAACTCGAGTATAGTGCCCATACCTATATTGCGACCTCCATATATATAGTACAGTCCGCCGATCATTATGGTAATGAGGGTGCTGAGCCCTATCAATAAATTGATAGAAGGGAAATAGATGGCTTCCACTTTTGCCAGGCCTACTGCATTTTTACGGTACTCCTCGCTGTTCTTTGCAAAGAAACCGAGCATTGCTTTTTCCTGTACAAAAGATTTGATGACCCTGATACCGGAGTATGATTCCTGTGCATTGGTGGTGAGATCGGACAAGGACTCCTGTATCTTTTCGCTTTTCTTATTAATGGTGTTATTGACGAAGTAAATCGCTACGGCCAGTATAGGCAGGGGTGCCAATACATACAGGGTCAGTTCGGGATTGCTCTTCCGCATAAAAAAGATACAGAGAGAGATAATGGCCAGCAGGTTGGCGAGGTACATGATGGCGGGACCTGTAAACATCCGTATCCGGCTTACATCTTCGGCGATGCGGTTCATCAGGTCGCCGGTGCTGTGGGTTTTGTAAAAGGCAGTATCCAGTTTTTGATAATGATCAAATATCTCGTTCTTCTGGTCGTACTCAATGTGACGGCTCATGACGATGATGGTTTGCCGCATCAGGAAGAGGAAAAAGCCCCGCAGCAGCGCCAGTAATAAGATGGTAATGCCGCATAAGGCCACTACTTTGCCGGTGGAGCTGAACCCTTCTATATGGGTTATTAGTTTTTGTACGAGGATATCATATTCCGGCGGGCGGGCGGGCTCTTTATAGCCGGGAAGGTTCAGTGACCGTTGTACATGATCGATAACAAAGCGGGTGACCTGGGGGGATAATACGTTGAAATAATTGGACAGGAATACGAACACGACCCCGATGCTAAGGCGAAAGCGGTATTTCCAAAA
>JAEUVL010000278.1 GCA_016786965.1 Chitinophagaceae bacterium | reverse complement strand
TTTTTAACCAGGGCTATCGCATTTGACTTTAAATGTTTGCAAATAAGATTGGCAAAAACCAGGTCCTCTCTTTCATAAGGCCTTTCGCCATCACCAGATGATGCTCTGCCCCCAACTTCTTTCCACTCTGTGAAGTTTCCCTCATCAACGCCCTGTACCAATACGCCATTTAATAAAGATCTGTGCATCTCAGACCGCAGAAGTCCGGCTTTCTGTTTCATGCGTAATAATATCCTGTTCTTTTTTGATTTCAGAATAGCCAGAGCATCTTCATCAAAAGAAGGGGCAATCAATACTTCGAAAAATATTTCATTAATGGCTTCTGCGGTGGCCTTGTCAATAGCGCCATTACATACCAGCACCCCGCCAAAAGCGCTTTCAGGATCACCAGCCAGTGCGGCATCCCAGCTTTCTGTAACAGTATCCCGCTGAGCAACACCACAGACATTAGTGTGTTTTATTATTGCAAAGGTTGTATTATTGAATTCCTTTATCAATTGTAGCGCAGCATCCACATCCACAAGGTTGTTATAAGAAAGCTCTTTGCCGTTCAGTTGATCAAATAACTCATCCAGGTTACCGAAGAAAACAGCTTTTTGATGCGGATTTTCACCATATCGCATTGTTTTTTCTTCGTTATTAAATGGAGTCGTTATTGATAACTGGTGGAAATAGTTAGAAATAGCTGTATCGTAGGCTGTACATACATCAAATGCTTTGATGGCAAACATCCTCCTTTGCTCCAAAGTCGTTTCTCCCCTTTGGTCTTTCAGTATTTTCTCCAGTAATGCATAATCTCTCTTGTTGGCAATCACGGCCACATCTTTATGGTTTTTGGCAGCACCACGTATCATTGAAGGGCCGCCAATATCAATCTTTTCAATAATTGCTTTCTCATCTGTGGTGGAAGCTACCGTCTCTTCAAATGGATATAGGTCCACTATCACCAGATCTATCTCAGGGATATTGTATTGCTTCATTTCAGCCACATGCTGTGCATCATCCCTTTTTCCCAGGATACCACCGAATACCGAAGGGTGCAATGTCTTTACCCGGCCTCCCAGTATGGAAGGATAACTGGTCAGTTCTTCCACGGGAGTCACCTTCACGCCCAGTTGCTCAATAAAGCTTTGTGTGCCGCCGGTGGAGTAGAGGGCAACATCCAGTTCTGACAATTGCTGTACGAGGGTTTCCAATCCATCCTTGTAGAAAACAGAAATAAGAGCCGATTTAATCTTTTTGTTCATAAAAGTTGAAGTATTAAGAGGCAGGCAGATCGTTTGGCAACCAGAATTAACAGATGCGGGGCAAATTTAGCTTAATTGATACTCATCACAAAAGCACCTTTCAGGGCTACATCATGCCAGGGGATGTGCAGCGAGTCGCAATCTTTTTTCCAATAGCGGGCTTTCCAGGAAGGCACAGAGCCATCAAATACCACTTGTTTTATATCTAATGAAGCTGCAAGGGTTTTAATATATAGCTTAGGATTCTTTGAAATAACCAGCAGATCAATAACCGGCTTGGAAGGCTGTTTCGAAAATGCTATCGCCTCGTCTATAAGCAGTATATGTTTGTCTTTATAAGTGAGATAGTTTTTTGTACAGACAAACTGTTCTTTTGCTTTAGCCTCTTTCACCCGGAAAAGTATTCTGGCAGGCTTGAGGTGAAAATTACGGGCAAAATCATTTTTCAGCAGATCACTGTCGCCCACAAACGTATAATTCCTCCCTTTTACAATATCAATCGCTCTCTTTTGAGGTACATTATAAACGATTATCTTTTGTTGCCGCTGGTTTTCAATAAATGACAGGGTTCTTAATGTAATAAATCCAAGCAGGAAAAGTAATCCCAGTTTCAGGGCCACGGTTGATTTATTCATCAGCCACCAGCTTATCCCAACAATAAACATCAGCGATAAAGCAGTTTGTAAGATACTTATCTGCAAACCATCCCA
>JAEUVL010000214.1 GCA_016786965.1 Chitinophagaceae bacterium | reverse complement strand
AAGAATGAAGACCTGCATTCTCTTACGCCATCGGTACTGCAAACATATATCGGCGAATCGCCTTTTACCCAGGGATTGTCGCAGGAAGATTCTCCCGGCAATATTGGTCAATGGATAGGCTGGCAGATCATTAAAAAATATGTGTCTAAAAACCCCAACCTGACCCCTGAAGAACTGATGAAAACAGAGGCCAAGAAAATACTGGATGAGGCAAAGTATAAGCCTAAATAGGAGTACGGTTATTGGGATCAGTAACGGATGGGCACGGATCTTACTTCAATAGGTTTTTCCAATACAGGTAATCTGTTACTGTTTCAAGTGCAACTACTATTTTAGTCAAATCCTCTACAGTCATGTGTTTGGGCTGAATATTTACCTACTTTTACCGGAATCATGAAATCTCTCGCTACCACACTCACTGACCCAATATATATTCCCAAGGAAAGATTCAGCGGCTATGATAAATTCTGGCTGCGCTTAATGAATGATAAACGGGACCTTCCCTTTATTTACCTGCTTAGCAAGATCCACATACTTGTGCTGCCTGTGGCCATTCTTTTATTTACCCCGGTATTGACAGGCTGGTGGTGGTGGGCTGTGGCAGTTCCGTATTTCTATATTTCGCAATTGTATTTTAAAGGACGGTTTGGCCTGATGTTTCATTGCCTCTGCCATCGCAAAATGTTTAAGGCACCGTACCAGCGACCCTTCCATGCGTATATCACCTGGATACTTTGTCCTTTGTTTGGTCATGCTCCGGAAGGGTATTTCAGTCACCACATGGGTATGCACCATATTGAGAACAATATGCCGGATGATACCAGTAGTACGATGGCTTACCAGCGGGATAGTGTGAGAGGCTTCCTAAGGTATTTCTTCACTTTCATCTTTGTGGGAGTTATTAATACTATCCGCTATTTATTTAACCGGAAAAGGAAGAAGCTCTATCAACGCCTTACTGCCGGTGAATATATTTACCTGGCTTTTTGTATTGGGATGTGCTTTGTGAACCTGAAAGCAACTTTGCTGGTTTTCATTGTGCCGTTGCTATTTGCCAGACTGGTGATGATGCTGGGAAACTGGACCCAGCACTCTTTTGTGGATGCAAAGGACCCGGAGAACCTGTACACCAGTTCTATTAACTGTATCAATACTGTATATAATCACACCTGCTGGAATGATGGATACCATATTATACATCACCTGCGCCCCGGAATGCACTATACAGAAATGCCTGAAGAGTTTTTAAAACGGAAGAATGAGTTTGCCCAAAATAAAGCCATCGTGTTTGATGGCATTCACTACCTGCACATTTTTACCTGGCTGCTTACCAAACGGTATGATAAACTGGCTGATAACCTGGTGAATATAAATGGCACCATGTTTCAGTCGAAGGAAGAAGCCATTGCTTTAATGAAGGAAAGAACGAGGCCGATACATATGGCCTCCTGATAAAGGGATCAATATCAACAAACGGATGAAATGGCCAGGAGCTGATGCGGCTTTGATCAGGCAATATTTCTTTTTTCCTCGCTAAAAAGTCTGCTTTCCAGCGCACCTGCCAGTTCCACTACTGCTTTGTTGTCTTTGTTCAGTGCATCACGGGTCTTGGTAGGAAAAATAGAAATGCCGTTGTAAATGCTGTAGTGCAGGGTCAGGTTATGACCTTTGAAACGGAACTCCCAGTCGATGGTATCAAAGTCGTCTTCTTTGTTGGAAAACTTTACATCAAAATCGTGGCTGAGAACATTAGCTACTCTGTAGAACTGTTTTAAACCGCCGTCATCTGAGATGATGGCTTCCGTGCAGCCAAGCGAGGTTCGTAGGGTGAGGCTCATAGTTAAGGTGTTTAATTGCTTTCATAGACCGAATGGCGAATGAATTAGCTGCACACCAATAAACTAACTTCTGAATTTTTTTGCCTTTTTCGCATCTTTAGCGGCTTTGGGGTCGCCACTGAGAATTTTTTCGGCGCCTACATTTTTTCCATTGGTGGGGCAACCGCTTTTGCGTTTGAACATATTGCTGAGCTTGCCGCAGGAAGACAGCAGTATGAAAAGGCTCATTGTGACTGCAAAAAATCGAAGGTTTTTCATTGTATACAGGTTGCTTGAATAACGAATGTAAGGCTTAATAATTGCATATAACAGAGTAAAGATACGAGCCGTCTACTGGCTATGTATAAGAGGTAACAGGCAAATGGTAATGGGAAACTTTGATTTTCAACGGCTTACTGCCAATTGTCCATTGTCTATTGTTCCCTGAACCAATCTGCATATCTGACATAATTATTGGCGATACGGTTGATCTCCCCGTGGATCAGTTCCTCTGAAATATCCTTCACTTTTTTGGCAGGTACCCCGGCATAAATGCTCCCTGACTCACAAACTGTATTTTCCAGTACCACCGCCCCTGCTGCTATGATCGTATTGCTGTGTACTACCGAATTATCCATGACTATGGCTCCCATGCCTATGAGTACGTTATCATGAACAGTACAGCCATGCACTATAGCATTGTGCCCGATTGACACATTATTCCCGATGGTTGTTCCATACTTTTGAAAGGTACAATGGATGCAGGCGCCATCCTGCACATTGACTTTGTTGCCCATCTTAATAAAATTCACATCGCCCCGCACCACCGTATTGAAC
>JAEUVL010000209.1 GCA_016786965.1 Chitinophagaceae bacterium | reverse complement strand
CAGTTTAAAGGATTGTGTTACCGTACCGATAAGTCGTTAATATGACCTACTCTTTTAAAGACATCCGGCCTGTTATTCATCCGTCATCATTTGTTCATCCGCAGGCAGCTGTAACGGGTAATGTGATCATCGGAAAAGATTGCTACATCGGTCCTGGTGCAGCCTTGCGTGGCGATTGGGGCCAGATCGTACTTGAAGATGGCTGCAATGTGCAGGAAAACTGTACCATTCATATGTTTCCCGGTGTAACTGTCTTATTAAAAGAGGGGGCACATGTAGGGCACGGAGCCATTATACATGGCGCCACTATTGGCAAAAATTGTCTCGTAGGCATGAATGCCGTAATAATGGATAATGTGCTCTTGGGTGATGAGTGTATTGTTGGCGCATTAACTTTCATTAAACAGGATGAGATCATTCCACCCCGTAGTTTGGTGGCCGGCAATCCCTGTAAGATCATCAAACAGGTCAGCGACGAAATGATCAATTGGAAAACAGAAGGCACCCGCCTGTACCAGTCTTTACCACAGGCAATGTTTGACAACTGGACAGTTTGTGAACCACTGCAAGAGATCACTGACGCACATAAGATTGGCAAAGAAGCTTATAAACCTTTCAGGAAATAAAAAACTGCATTTCTATCTTTTGGAATCTGCTATGGTATAATGCTTTTAGAAGCGATCCCTTCTTATTAATACTGATCACACTATTTCAAAAGGCCGTTTGTAATCAATAACATTTATTATCATAATTTATTCAACTACTGGCAGTTATTAAAAGAAACAGAACAGTTATCAAACAATTGACAAAACAATTGCGCAGTAAGAATAAAAAACATAGCTTTACATCACCTAAGCATTAAACCACCCAAGTACGATTATATCTCAAGTTGTACTTACCCTTATCCCAATCTCCTTCCAAAAGCTCCCAATATTACTCAACATCCTGTTGATTGCCATTCCATTCCTGCAGAACCATCCTGTTTTAGTATTTTTTTATTGAACCATAAAACCTTAGAGCATGAAGATTTTTGCATTAAAAGGCATTGTTGCCTTTATTTTAGTCGTTGCTTTATCCGCAACAAAATTATCAGCCCAACCTCCACGAACTGTAACATTAAGTCCTTCCACGACACAGAACATTAATGCAGGCGGAACGGTCAATTTTACAGCCACAAGGAACAGTAACAACAGTTTCTGGGCCGGAGGTAATGGTAATTTTACCTATACCTGGAGTTCTGTTCCCGCGGGAGTTACTTTTACCAACAACCCCGGAAACACTTCCAATAATAACTCCAGCACAGTAGCAACTTTTCCGGCTGGTGGGTCTTACCAGATCACCTGCTTTGTGCAGGAAGGCGGTGGCGGTGGAAATGCCACTTCTCCTGCCACTACTGTTAATGTAACGGTACCAACACCATCTGTATCACTTACCCCATCCACTACACAAAATATTGCTGTGGGCGGAACCGTAGCATTTACTTCCACTGCCACTAACTACGCAGGAAGTGGTAACTATACTTATACCTGGAATGCAGCCGGAGCCACCGTTCCCGGTTCAAACCCGAATTCGATTGCCGCTGCTTCGGATTCCAAGACACTTACCTTCCCTACTGCCGGCACCTATACCGTAAGTGTTACTATCGCCAGAACTGGCGCTACCACACTTACTACCACAAGTACAACGGTAAATGTATTCAACGCTCCCGCATCGCCTAACTTATGGGCCACTTCGTCTGACGGTAACCAGGTATCAAGCTTTTCGGTTACCAATGGCGTTTACTTTGCAGGTCCTGTAAATATTTTCGACCCCTTCCCATCCTCCACAGAAACAACTGCGGCGCTGGCAAGAAACGATAAACCAAGTGCTGCATTGGGGCACTATTACTGGATGCCGAATGACGGAACAAATGGTGTGATGAATTTATATGCCGCTAACTCTACCGGTGGCAGCCGCACACTCATCGGCACACTGGATGTGAACGGGGCCAGCAATAATAGCCTTGGTTTCGTTCGCCTGGGCATGGGCCCCGATGGAACCGGATGGATACTTGCCGGAGACGGCTCAACGGTTTACCTCGCTAAATTCATGTCGAATGGCGTTAACCCCGTAACAATCACAGTGGAAGATGCCAGTGTAAACCTTGTTGGTGGCGCAGCATCCACCTTCCAAAATGGCGATATCTGTATTTCCGGTACCGGAACTATATACGCACTGGCTAATGACGGTGGCGGTGTTACTCAAGTTTTTACAGGACTGCCTGCCGGAAGTTCTACCACCCTTACCAAGAAATGGGACCTGACCGATAATACTAATTCCCCTTTTAATGGCCGGGTGAACGGAGTGGCATTTGACCTGCTGGGATCTTTATACCTTTCAACTGACGATGGTTTATATTTTATTGATCAGAATACAGTAAATGGCCCTGCGGGAACTGTATCCTGCTTGCTCGTAAGGGCACAAACAGGTTTACAGGACCTCGCCTCTAATGTATTCCCCACGCAGTCTTTATTGCCCGTAAAACTGCTGAGCTTCACCGCTAATTACCGCAATCAAAGCACCAGTATTACCTGGGAGGTGGAAAGCCTTCAAAACTTCAGTCATTTTGAAGTGGAAAGAAGCAACAACGGGGCTGATTATTCATCCGTTGCTTCCAGGCAGCCGGTTGGCAATCCCGCCGACAGGGCTACCTATCAGCATATCGATAATTTAGCTGCCGTCGACGGAACAGTATTCTACTATCGTCTTAAACTGGTGGATGCAGATGGTCGCTTTAGCTTTAGTAATGTGGTGCTGGTTCGCAAAGAAAATAAGACCATCACCGGTATCAGGCTAAGCCCCAATCCTGTCAAAACAGGCACAAGCGCCACTGTAAGATTGGAGGCTGCTGTAAATACTACTGTGGATATAAGGATAATAGATATGAATGGCCGGGTTGTTCTTTCTCAGCAAAACAATGTGTATGAAGGCACAAACAGTATTGCTGTTAACAATCTGAATCGTTTACAACCAGGTACCTATATCTTACAGTTAAACAATGGCGAAACTTCAGAGATCACCAAGTTTTCCATCGCCCGTTAATTTACCAATAAGCACTTCTTTCAAATTCAAAAGGATGGTTCCGGCTGGAACCATCCTTTTGCTCAAATCAATTAACTATTCATAATCATGCGGCTTTAGTATAAACAGGCTCAGGGTTTTATACCTTACCCCTCTTGCTTTTCTAAGCAGAGGGGTCTTTTTATTAAACATATTTTGGCCATTCCACTTGCAAACTTTCTTTATTTATAGTAGCTTTGCTGCGTCTGGGCATATATTATACTTTAGTATGCTCTTTTTACAAAAGACCCTATAATCCGACTTCCTCTCAAAAGCTCCCTATTTACAACATCCTCTTGATGGCCGAACCATTCCATTCCTTCTAAACCACCGGTTCAGTTTTATTTATCGTTTTTTACTATTAAACCTTGAGAGCATGAAAAAGTATTTTGTACCTGCTTTAACAGCATTGCTGTTTTCCTATGTTTCCGTTAATGCCCAACCTACGCAACCCGGGGCACCACTTACCTGTAACGCAAGCAATTGCACACCGCCTGTATCTGAAACATGTACCGGCAGTTCAACTGTAGTTACCAATTTTACCGGTGCCACTTTAAGATCTGGGAGCCCAACATCACTGCCTGCAGTTTATACATTTTATAATATTGCCAACATTGCTGGTCAGCAGATCAATGCCACTATAACCATAGATGCACAATCAAACTGTGCTATGAGTGGCAGCAACTTCAGTATTGATGATGATGGCGCAACAGACCAGGCAGGCAACAGTATTGCCGGCTTTTTTGCCCCCCGCATCACCCCGTCTAATAATCTTACGACCAGTGATCTGAGAGGCTATGTACAGTTTACTATCCGGTTTTACCTGGAAAATGGAACAGCCGGTCAGCAATACCCTGCAGACTACACAACGGTCCCTGCAGGAGGTGGTCTCTCTGGCCTGAATTACATTCACTATGATATTGACGGTTCAACCGTTGGCACCAATGGTTGGTTTCGGGAAACAGGTGTGGTACAAAATATAGCAGGCTCCTCTATTAATGGAGACGCTTCCACCGAGTTGGCATCTTATACTTACACAGATGGCGGAAGTTGGAAAGGCTTTGCAGGTTCTGTTTGCGAAAGAACAGGCGTATCCAGGTGTTCACAGGTAACGGTAGCTGCGGCATATTCCACCCCGCAAACACAGATCACTTTCAGAATGGGTTATGACTACAATTACACCAACAGTAATTTCAACTCACAACCCACCCGCCAGTATGGTTCCCGGTTTGGATGCTTTAGCTTTCCACAGCAAACCACACTCCCCGTGAAGCTGATCAGTTTCAATGGCCTCCTGAAAAACAATACCACTTACCTCAATTGGGTAGTTGAGAACCAGGTCAATTTCTCCGCCTACGAAATAGAAAGAAGCGCTAACGGAACTGAATTTGCAGGCGTTGGGGTAAAACAAAGACAAGGTACCGGCGTGGAAAAACAGCAATACCAGTTTGCTGATGATCTTTCTGCTGCCAGCGAAAAAGTATTTTTTTACCGGCTGAAAATGATAGATATAGACGGCCGCTTTTCTTATAGCAATGTGATAATGGTCCGCAAAGACGGAGTAAAAACAGGTGGCTTGTTCGTAAGTCCCAATCCTGTTGCCAGCAATGGAATGGCCACTGTTCGCTTTGAAGCCGCCGCTAAAGGCACGGTAGACCTAAAAGTAGTGGACCTTGCCGGCAGGGTCGTGCTGCAACAACAGCTCACTGCCTTTGAAGGTACCAATACCGTTCCTCTGGCTAATCTTAACCGGTTACAACCAGGCATGTACATTTTGCAACTGAATAATGGCCAAACCACGGAGGTCACCAAATTTAACCTTGCCCACTAATTAACCATAGGCAACATTCCCTTTCAAATTTAGAAGGATGGTTCCTTCCCGGAACCATCCTTCTATCCTGTCAGATTACTTTTTCTCTGCAATACGGCTTTAGTACAAACTGGCTCAGGGTTTTACACCTTACCCCTCCTGCTTTTCTAAGCAGAGGGGTTTTTCTGTTCAGCACCGCCCGCCACTTATAAAAAAACCTTTTGGGAGCCCACAGAAAATCGTAACTTAAATCTTCAATTTTCGATAAAAACAAAAAACCTTAGTGTATGAGAAAAAGTTTACCCTCTGTAACATTCCTTTTTGGAGCCCTTTTCTTAACCGTTTTTGCCTTTGCCCAGCAGACTGACAAGGTGGGATATGCCATCACCGATGTAAAGAACCAGAATGGCAACTGGGTATATCTCCGCATATTTAATATGGAGTCAGGTGGATTGAGCAACCCTCTGCTAAATGCGGTAGCTGATAACCAGCTGGTTTATGATGCGGCCACCAAAAAACCTATCGAATCCTTTTCACAAACTATTGCCGACAGGGGCTTTAATCCCCGCCCCGCTTTCAATAGCGGTGTCGCCGCCCTTGCTTTTGATAAAAAGAACAATCGCCTCTGGTTCACCCCAATGTTCATCGATCAGCTCCGCTACATTGATCTGAAAACAATGAAAATATTTTACGTAACAGAGACCCCTCTTACCGGAACTACTGTAAAATCCGGCGACCAGGGCAATATCGTTACACGTATGGTGATCGCTTCAGATGGGAATGGCTATGCTATGACGAACGATGCGATGCAGTTGATTCGTTTTACCACCGGTAAAAAAACAAAGATCACCAATCTTGGTTCCATAGTGGACGACCAGGCCAATAAAGGTGTTTCCATTCATAATTCCTGCAGCAGTTTTGGCGGAGATATGATCGCAGATGAGGAAGGCAATATTTATGCTTTCTCTGCCCGCAACCATGTGTTCAAGATCAATATTGAAACCAAAGTGGCCACACATCTTGGCGTTATCAGTGGATTGCCACAGGGCTTTACTGTAAATGGTGCCGCTGTGAACCATGAAAATAAAGTGATAGTAGGCAGCGCCGTAGAAGCTTCTTCTTATTTCTTTGTAGATATGAAATCACTGGCTGCCACTCCTTATAAGATCGAAGGCACTGTTTACCACAGTTCTGATCTGGCCAGCAGCAATTTCCTGAGCACAGGTACCAAACCCAAAACAACCGTAACCGAACTGGTGGGCAGAAATGTACCCGCCATATCAGCAGACGACAGTAAGATCAGCATTTATCCCAATCCGGTAACAAATAACCAATTTGCTATACAGTTCTCAAAAATGGAAGCTGGCAGCTATACTGTATTGGTAACGGATGTAATGGGTCGCCAGGTAGTGCAGCAGCAAGTAAGCCTGGGTGGTGATAACCAAACCCAGCAAATAAAACTGAGCGCCGGCACCAGTAAAGGCGTTTACTTAGTGAAAGTGACTGATCAAAGCAGCAAATTGGTGTACACCGCTAAAGTGGTACTCCAATAAATTTTTAAGTAAGACACTGTTTTTAATTAAAGAGAAAGCCCCGGAAATTCCGGGGCTTTCTCTTTTGGTTCAAGAGCTATTCTCTGCCTCCACACCGGGCATGAATTGATATACCTGCACTGGCCAGCTTATTGCAGGTGCCAATTGTGCAAGAAGGCCCTTAAAATGCAGATAAAGGGGAAATGAACCGCAGATAACCCATAGATAAGCCGCTCCTTATATACCGGCTTATCAGCGGCTTATCTCCGACTTATCAGCGGCTTATCTCCGGCTTATCTATGAGAGAACAAGGGGGAAGAAAGCAGTAAAGCATAAGGGATTCGGCCAGCCAGCAGGGATAAGTGGTGACCATTTTCCTTTGCCACAAGCAAAAAACTACTTCCTGCCAGCCGTTTGATATTTGCTAAGTTTGCAGCTTAATCTTAATCATACCTGCCGGTCAAGGCACAACAAATACACAGTTTTGGAAAAAAGCAATTTCGTAGACCAGATTCGCATTTTTTGCCGTAGCGGACATGGAGGGGCTGGAAACAAGCACTTTATGCGCAATAAATTCACCGCTATGGGTGGCCCCGATGGCGGAGATGGTGGTCGCGGCGCACATATCATCTTAAAAGGCAACAGCAACCTGTGGACACTCCTGCACTTGCGCTACTATAAGAACGTACTGGCCGAAGACGGCGAAAAAGGCGGTGCCAATAATTGCCATGGCCGGGACGGAAAAGATATTATCATCGAAGTACCACTCGGCACCATCGCAAGAGATGAAGAAACCGGACAACAGGAAGTGGAAATACTGGAAGACGGTCAGGAAGTGGTCTGGATGCCCGGCGGAAAAGGCGGGCTTGGTAACTCGCATTTTGCCACCCCTACTAACCAGGCACCCGAATATGCACAGCCAGGCCTGTCTGGACTGGAAGGCTGGAAAGTACTGGAATTGAAAGTATTGGCCGATGTGGGACTGGTAGGTTTTCCCAACGCAGGAAAATCAACCTTATTGTCAGTTATTACCGCTGCCAAACCCAAGATCGCCAACTATGCCTTTACCACCCTTACCCCTAACCTGGGGATGGTGGAATACCGTGATGGCAAAAGCTTTTGTATTGCCGACCTTCCCGGTATCATTGAAGGAGCGGCAGAAGGCAAAGGACTGGGGCATCGGTTCTTAAGACATATCGAACGAAACTCGGTGCTGCTGTTTCTTATCCCTGCCGACAGCGATAATCACAAAAAAGAATTCGACATCCTGGTAAATGAACTGGAGCAATACAACCCGGAACTGCTCCACAAGCAATTCATCATTGCCATCAGTAAAAGCGATATGCTGGATGATGAACTGAAAGAAGCCATCGAAAAAGAATTACCCGAAAACATTCCGCATCTCTTCATTTCTTCCATGACCAATAAAGGATTGGTAGAACTGAAAGACCTACTGTGGGATGCGCTGAACAAACCTGTAGAATAAACCATCCTGTCATGCAGCCACAGTCTTGCTTGTTTTGCGGTCATACAGTGATGATGGTGCATGTACACGGCCATTATCAATGCCCTGTTTGCCATACCAATGCACTCCCCTGCTGCGATGGAGATAATTGCGATACCAATTTGTTGCTGAAAACGAATACTTCAAATACGCCTCTGCATCTCTCAACTGGCAAGAGTAACGAAACTGAATTTATACAACAATAAAACTGCATTCCTGGCATTTTCTTGTTTTCTTATTTTTCTTTAATCACAGGTTAATAGAACCTTCACCTGCAAGTAACATAGCACTGTTACTTTTGCACTGTAAAAAAAACGATGCCTGTCATATAATAGTTGTAACTAAATACTCATTATATGAAGACGTTTCCATTAAACCTTATCCGGAAATTCTTACCCTTTATTCTTGTTATGGTAGTTTCCTTCTCTGAAGTAAAGGCACAGGCCACTTTAAAAGATGATGAAAAAACCAGTGTTATCTATGGGGGCATGGAAAATGAATACCTCATTTTCTATGTAAAAGTTGATAACAGGCAAAAAGAAAAGCTGAGCTGCCAACTGCTGGATGAAAACAAGAATATTCTTTTTGAAGAAATATTCTCTGCGCAGCGCTTTGACAAAAAGTTCCTGGTGTCCAGGGAAAATGTGAATGATGTGACTTTCTCTATCAATGGAAAGAATTACAATTTCAGCCGGAATTTCTCTATTCTTACCCGTACTATCGAAGAAATAACGGTGGAAGAGATTAAATGATGATTTGAATTATCAAAAGAGGTGTTGCTGCTGAGAATGAATAGCAGCCCACCTCTTTTTAATATTTATCCTGCTCTTTTACTCCACTTCCTTCTCTTCCATAAACTCATTCGTGTATATCTTGAAAATGATAATGATATAATTCACCAGCAATGGCCCGAAGATAAGACCGATAAAACCAAACAAACCCAACCCCGAGATCACCCCCAGTACCGTTACCATCGGGTGAATATTCCCCATTCGTTTCAGCAGGGTAATGCGGGAGAGATAATCTACATTACCAGTCACAATAACACTGTAGATCAAAAGGCCCGTCGCATTCCAGGTATTACCCGAAGCAAACATATAAATGACCACCGGCACCCAAATGATCATAGTACCCACAACAGGGAAAAATGCAAACACCCCGGTAAGAAAACCCCATAGCACAAATTCGTCCACGCCAAAGATGATATACCCTACGGTTGCCGTTATCCCCTGGATGATAGAAATGATTGGAATACCCAGCGCACTGGCCCTTACTACCTTCTTCGTTTCCGCAGCCAGCAGGTCAACATTTTGTTGCTTCAGGGGCAATATACGGCCGAGATAAGACTCCATCTCCTTACAATGCACCAGCATATAGTACAACACAAAAAGCATGATGATCAGGTTCGACAGCAGGTTCGCCGTATCATTTAGCAGAGAAGGCAGCAATGCCGTGATCTTTTGCTGAAAATTAGCCAGTGTTTCTGCTGATACAAAGGTAAAACCAGTCTTTTCCTGCACTTCATGAATAGCCTGCTTGGCCTGGTTGAGTGTCGCTTCCGGATCTGATAAAAACGGGTGTACTTTTTTCTCCAGTAAGATGAAAGTAAAGTAGAGCAGCAGGGCGAGCAGGGCAAAATAGCCCAGCAGGTAAAGCCACGCCGTCCGGCTCTTTTTCCATTTATGGTTATAGATAAGTTGAAAATAACTGCCCCGGCTCAGGATGTACAGCGTAAGGGCACCCAGCAATCCCGGAAAGAACACATACAGCTCCTTTACCACCAATATGATCAGCAGCAGCAAGAGCAGCAGCATCATCACCTGTTTGATCTGGTTGTTGAAACCGGGCATATTGTAAAGTAAGTGATTTTTAACTGGTTTCTGCAATGATAGCTTCTTAGGAATAACACATGCGCAATGATTTTCGAGAATAGCAGTTCAGGTAGTCAAAAACATTGCCACAATACTATCAACAGGGAAATAAGTCTCCGTACAACACCCATCAATATCCCCTTCCCACTGTATCACAGGCCGCCTTCATCAGCGAGTTACCATCGGCAGCATCCTGCCATTTTTCCCAAAACATGACGCCATTCGCAATGTCTTTGGCCAGTTTTGCCTTTCGCTTTACCGTGTACTGCCCGTTGTAGTAGATGGTATAATTGGTAAAAGCACCGGCTGTCACTGTAGCCGAATCATAAAGCGGGTTGCCGCCTTGTGCCAGGATGGTTTTATACGTTAACACCGTTCCGCTTTGGGTAATGCCTGAAGGTCTTCCATAAGCAGGCACACCAAGCACACACTTGGCCGCCGGCATACTGCGGGTGTTCAGCCAGTAGTTGAGACAAGTTTGCGCCAGCGCATAATCACTGTGATGGCGGTACGGTACAGTAGTATTAAAATCATCATACGCCATGATGTTGAAGAAATCAACATAAGGAAACAGCTCATTACGGATGGCATCTCGTATGCCGCCGGCATATTTACCAGCAGTAATAGCACAGGATAAGTAATAACGGGCGCCCTGGTGCAGGGAGTCAGACAGTTCTTTCATCAGTTCCGTAAAGGTCAGGTCGGTACCATCCGTTGTAGTAGGAAATTCCCAGTCCATATCCACACCATCCAGGTTATTCGTTCTTACCGTATTCATAATGGCTTTAATGAATGTATTTCTCCCCGCTGCAGTAGAAGCCATATTTTTAAAATAGGTCTTCCCGTCACCGCTGCCATCATTGATACCTAAAAATACTTTAGCGCCATTCGCCCTTGCCTTGGTCGTTACAGCGCTTAGCGAGGCTGCCGGTGCCGAAGGGGCAGATAAACCACCAGTACTGTTTACACTATAAAAAGAATACACCACCACGTTCGTCATGCGGAACTTTACATCCGGCACATCCGCCAGGTTTCTGTACGAGGGAAAATAACCCACCACATAATAACCAAAAGGTGGTGGCGCAGAGATGTTGGAAAGGGTAAACGAACTGGCATTAGAAGCACAACCGGTAGCGGAGCCCGATGCATTTTTTGGTACCACAAACCAAGTGAATGTATTGCTGCCAGTGAAAATCAACGTCGTTAAAGTATAATTGGTAGCTGTTACATTAGCAGCCACCACAACACCTCCAGGAGATATCGCTGTGATAAAATAAATATCATAAGAAGTAGCACCACTTACAGGACTCCAGGAAAGACTGATAGGGCCACTGCCCACGATTGCTCCATTGGCAGGTGAAGTATTATTAGTGCAGCCGGGTGCTGCACCCGGCGGGTTATCAGTCCCCCCTTTCTTACTGCAGCCATTCAGTATTGAAACAATTACAAGAGAATACAACAGAAAGTGCCGGATGTTCATAAGCAGTTTTTTGATACTGTAATGTAAAGAAGATAAGGCATAGTTGGAGATGCCGGTACAGGAAAATTTGACCTGTACGTTTCAGCGTTTGATACGAAATATTGGAGAAGCCCAGAGAATGTTTAGAATTTGTTTTCTCTCCTGCCGCAAAACCGTTGTATTTACCCTTGTTTCCATTCCTTTACCACAGGTAAAGCCCCTGTATCACCCCTGATCTATCTCATTTGGCTCGCCCTGATTTTTACAGTAGGTTTGTCTCCTCAAAAATCTAACACATGAAGAAGTTTTTATTAACGATTGC
>JAEUVL010000202.1 GCA_016786965.1 Chitinophagaceae bacterium | reverse complement strand
GGCTGTATGCATCTCTGTGCTGTATTTGCCCCTGGGTGATATACAATCGGCTACTGATACCAGGTTCTGTATCTTATCCCTGTCTTCTTTTTTTCCAATGGCGTTCATGGAGGCCTGCACGATATCATCTGCTGCTGGTATCTCATTACCACTACAGCTGTGCAAAAGAAAAGCGGCAAGGAAATAACAGATCACTCTCATTCTATATCATTGGGTATTTAAATAATATTTTTTGCACACGGGCTGTGCTTTTCCGTTTGGCCATCCATCTGTTATGATCCAAAGCAACACTTTGTCAACAGCCTCTTTTACGGTGTCAATACTATTACTTGTTTGGGGATGCTGTATACTGTTCTTTCAATGTTTCGTAAATGCTTTTCACCTGTTTTATATAGTCGGTATGCTGATGCAGGTTTTCTTTGCCTTCAAAGGCGGCCCTGCTTTTCTCCTGTATAAATGCCACAGCCTGCTTCCATTGTTTCCACGACGGCAGCTTTTCCAACCGGCCTTTATACACCCGGTTAAAGGACTGAATTAAATAATACTCCGACCGGTTCTCGGCAATAGTGCCATCCGGGTTCAGCGCAAATACGGCAATGGGGACCAGCATATCTGCCGAAGGCAGGATGGCATGGTTAACCCGCGGTTCAAAACCGATCCGGGATTTCAGCCAGTTCTCCAACCCGATCAACCCCAGTGTAGGATCGGCAGGCACCCATTCCTTTTTTTCCTCATCAAAATATTCTGTCCATACATGATCATTGTGACGAAAGCCAAATACGGAGGCCCGGTGCCCTGACTCTGCTATACGCTTTTCTGCATCTTTTTGTCGTTTTTTTGTCGTTGCTCTTTTTCCGGCTGAATATTGATCTCAGTGATACGCCTTGTTTTTACATTCAGCTCCTTCAGCAGGGCCCTTACCACCATGGCCTGTTCTGCGCAGTTTCCACCCTGGCGGCAAATGATCTCTTTCACCGTTCGTTTCTCATAATCAGTGTAGGTCCATTTAAAATTGCTATTTGTCCAGGAGATCACATTGCTGACCTTCCCAAAGGCAGTGGTCATATTTCCTGCTATATCATTGGCCAATTTCTGCATGTCCACCTTTGCCGTATCTGTATAATTATACTGCTTCAGTTCCGGCCGCTGTGCTTGTGCAAGCTGGTATTGCTGCATTACCGTTTCAAAGCTTATCCAATAAATATCTCCGCCCCCGTTTTGCGCAGATGTAAAAGAGTTGACAAGTTCATTCATTGTAACCGGGCGATCCGGGAATGATTTTCTCAACCCTGTCCTCTCACTGGTAAAGAATAAACTTTCCCTATCGGCACTTACAAATGGACAATAGTCCAGTTTTTCAGAGTTTAAAAAAGCAAGATTCCTGGCTGGCAGCCATTGGCCCGCTGCATTTTTTATGCTCATGTACAGGTCGCCCCGGCCCTTGTCATCTTTCCTGCCATAAGAAGTGAAAAGAATAAAA